>CANQLW010000021.1 GCA_947624805.1 uncultured Clostridia bacterium
ACGGCGCGTGGCAGGGTTGCCCTGCCTAAGCGCACTCAATTTGGTACCCCACGGGAACCACAATGTCGGGGAGAGCGATTTCGAGCCGCAACTCAATATCCCAAAGGGTGACATTCCTCGAACGTATTTATTTGCGAGCATGGCGCCAAAGGCGACAGACGAGCAAAGAAATCGTTCGAAATAAGTTCTAAAATCATGTGCCTTAGGCGGAATTCACTTCCGCCGTGGGCGACTCAATTTGCCGAACCCCTTCGGCTTAATGTCTTTTCGAGCGAATGAGAGGATGACCCAAGAGGACAAAAACGTAGCTTTCCTCGAACGTATTTATTTGCGAGCAACACCCCTTCCGTCACGGCGAAGCCGTGACACCCACCCCTCAAGGGGTGGGCAAGGGGGGTGACGAGCAAAGAAATCGTTCGAAATAACTCACTCTTTTCCTACTTTTACATATCCCCCCGTGTCGGCGTCCTGAAAGACGACCCAGAAGCCCGCTTCCTCGGAAAAAGGGGTAGACGGCACGAAGACGGCGTCCTCTTTCATCTCTTCGGGGCATTCCCCCTCCGCCGCGACGCACAGATAGCGCGGGATCCCGCCTTCATAGACGATCCCGATGAGTCCCGCGGGGGAACGTACCCACCTCGACTGCGGGAACGCCCACAGGAGCCGCGTGTCCTGCGGATGGCTTTTCAGTACTTCGTCGAGTCTTTCCCGCACCTCTTTGTAGTATGTAAGCGAGCCGCGCGGGAAGAGCACAGTCCCATGCGCATCAGGATCGCCGCCACCCGCGTCCTCTTTTTCCTCAGCTCCGCGCCCCGTTTCCCCTTCTTCATCCGCATGAGGCAGGAAATAGTCGCTTGCTGCGATCGCCTCGTCATCATAGGCTGCCGCCTGCTCCCGAAAGGGCGCTTCCTCCTCCTTCCCGGGAAGCGGGACCCCGGGGGCATAGGGCACATTGGGCGCAATCGGAGACGGGGTCTCCGTGGGCGGCATCGGGGTGGGGATCGGTTTCTTTCTGCCATCCTCGCCGAGCGCGGATAGATAATCATCCATATTCCCCCGCTCTTCCCCGCAACAGCCGAAGGCGACGGGCTCGGCCTCTCCCCTGACGAAGGCGAGCAGGACGCCGAACCCCCTTTTAACGGACGGCGCGCCGCCCATCCTGATACTCCCCTCCGCGAGCGGCGCAAAGAAGAATTTTCCCTCTGCATGGAAGACGAGCACATATTTTCCCTCTTTGACGGGGGCGAGCCCCGCAATGCGCGGGGTCAGGGTGAGTTCGCTCCCCATGCGTTCGGCATAGACGACGCCCGTGAGCGCACTGCCGTCCGCGGAAAATCCCTTCCTGATTTGTTTGAGAACACACACTCTTTTCTCGTATGCCATATCGACGATCCTCCGATTTTTCTCCATGATTATAGCGGGATCCGCCGCATATGTTTTGACGGACCCTGCCGCCTTTTGTCTGTTTTTGCCGAAGAGAACGGAAGATCGGCCGATAAATCCCATAAAAAAAGAGGGCAGTGCCCTCCCGTGAAAATTTGTTGTTTTTTAAGCGAACCTGCGGACCTCGATGCCGCGTTTTTTGGCATAGGAGACCGTATAGACGGTCCCGCCCACATCCTTCGTGCAGTATGCAAACACCTTATCCGCCCTGTCGACCATATACCTGTCCCGTATATGGAAACATCCTCTGCATTTGTTTTCACGGACCATGACCTTCTCGTCGCACGCCTCGAGCAGTCTTGCGTACAGCAGCTTATTTTCCGGGCTGTATTTTGAATCCTGCTCCCGATAGGGCACACAGGCGACGAGCCGCAGGGGGTATTTCTCCCTGAGTTTTACGAGGCAATCGAGCGCAGTCAGGTCGAACCCGAACGCCATACCGCAGAAAAACTCATCGCAGCCGTTCAGGATCTCCTCTTCAAGCGCGTCGTAAAGTCTGTCCTTGTCAAAATCCTCGGGAAGTTCTCTGTGTCCCGTCAATGCACAGGAATAGCTCATAATGGTCTCCTCCTTTCAAGTCCCCGTCCGCGGGGGTATTCTTTCGGTGTATTTTTTTCTTTTTTCACACGGACGAGCATCCGTGCGCCATAGCCGTCGGGAAGTTCATAGCGAATCGTCTCCCCTCGCCCGCCGAGGATCTTCAGGGCGTTTTGCGCCTCTTCGAACTCCTCCGCGCTGTCCGATTTCCAGGCGATGAAGCTCCCGCCCTTCTTCACGAGGGGAAGGCAGTACTCCGACAGGGTGTTCAGCCTTGCGACGGCACGGGCGATGCAGACACCGAAACTCTCCCTGAGCGGGCCCCGCGCGACATCCTCGGCACGGGCGCACAGCACTTCTACGCCAAGCCCCAGTTCCCTGACGGCCGTCCTCAGAAATTCACATTTCTTCCCCGTGCTCTCGATGAGGGTGAATCTGAGATCTTCCCGCACGATCGCGATGGGGATGGAAGGGAATCCCGCGCCCGATCCGACCTCTGCAACCCTCTCCCCCCGCCCGATGAGATACTCTCCCGCGACGGAATCGAGGTAATGTTTGTGGATAACTTCCTCCTCTTCCGTGACGGCGGTCAGGTTGAAGCGTTGGTTGTATTCCGTGAGCAAGCGGTAGAAGGCATCGAAACGTTCTCTTTCTTCTGCGATCATCTCCTCACAGCGCCCGAAATCGGGGGTTTTTGCGCTCATATTCCGATTATAGCACATCGAGAAAAATATTTCAACACCTTGTGGAAGGCAAGATGAAAATTTTTCCACATTGGGGACAACTTTGTGGAAAAACGCCTCCGCTCCCGTCCCGAAATTTTTCTTCCCGCTCCCTCCTTCCTCTCTCTTCCACTTGTCCACAAACGGTGAACATCGCTTTCCACAGCCTGTCCACACTTTCTTTCCCGCTCATTTCGAAAAATGCTTGCCATTTTCCGCCGATTTCGCTATAATATAGAGGTCAAACGGGCGGTCGGAGAACTTGTCCACATATCCACAGCCCTTATTATTACTACTATTATTTTTTTCTTTATATAATATCATCATCACGGAGGGAAAAAGTATGAAATTTGTCTCGGGCGGGTTGACGCTCTCGGAAGCGGTCCTGAAAGTCAGCAAGGCCTGTGCCGTCCGCACGACCGTGCCTGTCATGGAGTGCATCAAGATGGAAGCGTACGGGGAAGAGGTCACCCTTCTTGCAACGGACGGGGAACTCTCCATCTCCAAGACGATCAAGGCGGAGATCTTCGAAGAAGGGGAAGTTTGCGTCCCCGGGAAACTCTTTGCCGATTTCCTCGGAAAGCTGTCCACGGAAGAGGTCACCGTCGCGACGGCCGAGCGCGGGCTCGAGATCAGATACCGCGACGCGGCGACCTGTCTGCAGACCCTTCCCGCCGAGGAATTCCCCCGTCTCAATCTCGGGATCGGGGAGCGTAGCGTCGCCATGAAACAGGGAGAACTCAAACGCATCGTCGCAAAGACCGTCTTCTGTTGCGCCGTCGATGATTCCCGTCCCATCCTGAAGGGTTGCCTCATGGTATTCGGGGACAGGCTCGAAGCCGTCGCCCTCGACGGTTACAGGCTCGCCCTCGCCTATGCCGACATCGTCTCCAAGAGCGAAGAGAGCCGCGTGATCTGCCCCGCCCGTACCCTCGTGGAGATCTCGAGGATGCTCACGCAGGACGAGGAGGAGATCACCCTCTACACGGGCGGCGGGATGCTGCTCGTCCGTACCGACGACATGACCCTTCTCTCCCGTCTCTACAACGGGGAATTCATCAGAAAGGAAAACGTCATCCCCCGCAGCTATACGACGATCGTGACCGTAAACCGTGACGAGCTTATCTCGAGCGTCGAGCGCGCCGCCGTGCTCATCCGTACGGATAAGAACAATCTCATCACGCTGGACGTCTCGGGCGGGCTCGTGAAGATCTCTTCCGTCTCCGATTTCGGCAACGTCTTCGAGACGGTCTCCGCGAAGACGGAGGGAGTGGACACCGTCATCTCGATGAATGCAAAATTCCTGCTCGACGCCCTGAAAGCGCTCGACGAGGAAGAGGCGACGATCTCCTTCAACGGTCCGATCTCCCCCTTCATTTTGCAGAATGCAGAGGAAAAAGAGGGTTTGTATTTGATATTACCTGTCAGAAACGCACAATAATCGCTTGACGGGACAAAAGAAAATCTTTATAATCTAAATCAAAAAAGGAGCAAAATACCATGAAGAGAACGTACCAACCCAAAAAGAGGGCGAGGAAGAAGGTCCACGGGTTCCGCCAGAGAATGAAGACGCAGGGCGGAAGAAACACCCTCAAGAGAAGAAGAAACAAGGGCAGAAAGCACATTTCCGCATAACGGAAGGGTATGCGCTATTTTCGGCTGAAAAAGAGGAAGGAGTTTTCCGCCGTCTTAAAACAGGGCAGGCGGGCGTATGCGGGGTCCCTCGCAATCGTTTATATGCCTTCCGAAACGTTGAAAATGGCGGTCTGCGTCGGAAAAAAGTACGGAAAGAGCGTCAGGAGGAACCGCATAAAGCGGCTTCTCAGGGCGGCGTTTTCGCAGTATGCGGAGAGCATCGTCCCCTGTTCCGTCCTCCTCATCCCGCGCGTGGCGGAGACGTACAGCTTTTCCGTCTTTTCCAAAGACATCCGTAAGATCCTTGAAAGAGAACATCTCATTGCGCATCAGTCTTGATGCGCTCTTTGCCGCGAATCTGAGATACCTGAGACGGGCCGCTTTTCCGCCCGTCCTTCGCGGGCTGTGCATACGGCTGATCTGCTTTTACCAGAAGCACCTTTCGAGGCATACCTGTCTCTATTCCCCCACTTGCTCGGAGTACACCAAGCGGTGCATCAACAACTGGGGCGTGACCGTCGGGATCCTGTTAGGGATCTGGAGGATCCTCAGATGCAATCCCCTGTCGAAGGGGGGCATCGACCCTGCGCCCGAGGTCATCTGGAAGAAAAAGTGGCTCCTGTGACGGAGATTTTATGAATTTTTTGTCGCTACTCAACGCCGTGACGGACATCACGCTGCTGGAACAAGGATACGGGATCGGGCTGGACTGGCTCGGTCAGTTTGCACGCGTCATCATCGAGGGCGTGGGCGTCGTCGGTCTCGGCATCATTGTTTTCAACCTCGTCCTCAAGGCGATCACTCTCCCCTTCGACATCTACCAGCGCGTCAGTTCACGGAAACAGAACCTCATCATGCGCCAGATGCAGCCTGAGCTCGAGAAGCTGCAAAAGCAGTACGCGGGCGACAAGGCGACGTATAACCAAAAGATGTTCGAGCTCCAGAAGAAGAACGGGTACAGTATGCTCGGCGCCTGTCTTCCGATGCTCGTCTCCTTCATCATCCTCATCGTCGCATGGCAGGGCTTCCGCGCCTATTCGCAATACGCCAATCTCAGCTATTTCGTGAAGATGTCCGAGAGCTACAACGCCGCAATCCTCGAGCACGGGGAGATCGGGAACGATTTCTCCATGCGGGAGACAGACGGGAAGACCGAGTTTTACAGGACCGTCGGGGAAGAGGAGCAGGTGATTCCCATGGAATGGACGGACGGCGGCGTGCTCCTCGAGGAGAACGGAACCGTCTATACGCTTACGGACGACAAGACGGGCGATACTGACAGAAAATATCTCACCGTAAAGAGTACGGACGGGACGAAATACATCTATTATAAGTACAATTTAGAGACGAGTTCGATCACGCGGGAATACCAGCTCGACCTCGACCGCTTCGGCGCCGTGCTCGGCGGGATGCAGGCGGAGGAGGGCGATACCGTCACGCAGAATGCGATCGATACGATGAACGCCTATCTTCAGGAGCCGACGGACGAGCATTTGTCGGCATATGCGGGGGCGGCGAAGACATATGTCGTACGCATCGGCGCGACGGCCGCGGCGGAACGCTTCCGCTCCGACGATCCGAGCTTCCTCTGGATCAAGAACGTGTGGTACCCCGACGTCTCCTATTCCCACCCCATCCCCGATTATAACACATTCAAAAACCAGCTCAACGTCAAAGTCACCCTTGCAAACGGGGAGGAAAAGACGCTGACGCAGGTCATCGGCGAGCCTGTGTATAACGACCTCACCTCCGAACTCACCGCGGAGAAGTCGGCGCCGAACGGATATTTCATCCTCATCATCCTCGCGATCGGGTTCATGCTGCTCTCCCAGATCGTTGCAATGAAGAGCAACAAGGAAGCGAATAAATACCAGACGGTGGACGGACAGGGCGCCACTTCCCAGAAGGTCATGCTCGTCGTCATGCCGCTCATCTATGCGCTGTTCTCCTTCACATACAGCGCGGCATTCTCCATCTACATGACGATGAGCTCGGTCGTTGCCATCATCGTCACCCTGCTCACCAACCTCATCCTCGGGAAGGTCTTCAAAAAACGGGAAGAGGCGCAGCAGCTGGAGATCCGCGAGCGCAAACCTGCATGGATGAAGGATGATGCAGAAAAAGAAAGAGGAAAAAAGGGCAAGTCCCGTAAATAATCATCTGAAAGAGGATAAGAACATGGAAAACATTTTTAGCGGCAAGACAGTGGAAGAAGCCGTATCGGCGGGACTGAAGGAACTCTCCTTAAGCGTCGAAGACGTCGACGTGGAGATCCTCGAAGAGGGAAAGAAGCGTCTGTTCGGCTCCGTCCCCGCAAAGGTCAAATTGACCGTCAAGGAAAAGCTCACGGACGGCGAGAGAGCGGTCCGCTTCCTCGAGGGGCTCCTGCCCCTTCTCGGTGCAGAGGCGACGCCGACGCTCTCGGACGAGGAAGAGAAGATCGTCATCGAACTGAATGCCGAGAGAGCAAAGGGTATCATCGGCAGACGCGGCGAAGTCATCGATGCGATACAGGTACTCGCAGGCGCCGTCGCCAATACGGGCAGAAAGGAGTATAAACGGGTCGTCGTGGACTGCGGCAACTATCGTGAGGAGCGGGAGGAGACGCTCAAGAGAGTCGCCCTCAAACTCGCCGCGAAGGCCGTGCGTTTGGGGAAAAAGGTTCGGCTTGAGCCCATGAATCCCTACGAGCGCAGGATCATCCACTCCGCCCTTGCAGACAGCGAAGAGGTCTTCACCAAGAGTGAAGGAAAAGAGCCGTCCCGCTACGTCGTTATCATCCCCAAGAACCAGAAGCAGGATGACCGCCGCAGGAACGGCAAGAAGGGCGGCAAGGGCCGCGAGGGGCGCAATAACGGCAACCGTGACCGCAGCAGATATGGCGGCGAGCGGAAGAAGCAGTACGAGCACCGCGAGCTCCCCACCGAGGCGACGCCCGAGACGTCGGGCACGAGCTTCAGCCGCGGCGGCACCCCGGGCTATAAGAAGGGCGGCTTCTCGGGCTTCTTCGGGACCTTCCTCGGGAACGAATCCGACGAAGAGAACATCCCCGACACCCCCGACGAAGAATAACAAAAGGATAAAATCTCCCCTGTTCGGGGAGATTTTTTGTATTCTTAAAGCTCCCCCTTGGGGGGGAGCTGTCGAACGCAGTGAGACTGAGGAGGGGATCTTGGCGCCCCTCTCAGGGGAGCTGGCGCGGCATAGCCGCGACTGAGGGGTTTTGGAACCCCTTCGCCTTTCGCTACGCTCAAGGCACTTCCCCTAAAAGGGGCAGCAAGTGCCAATTTATCACAATAAAAAAAGAGGTCCGAAGACCTCTTTTTTCAGTTCTCTTCCAGCCACTTTTTGGCGTTGACTTTGGAAACGGGCGTGATCTTTTCCTCGGCATAGGCAGAGTCGGCGCCGCCGTAGGTGTAGAGGAAAAAGCTGCCGTCCTCCGTCACATACAGCGTGTTCTCATAGCCCGCGGGATCGCCCCAGCTTCCGCTCGTGACCTTCTTGACGACGGTCGCCGTCGCGGTGTCATACGTCTTTTTACGGATCGTTGTGATCATAATTTTCATCTCCTTCCTGAATGTTATCTTTATTGTACTCCGCCCTTCCCCCACCCGTCAACGAATGAAAAGAAATTTTTTGCGCCGTGAAAATAATGAAAACATTTAACATATTTTCAAATTTTTCAAGCCTTGATTTGTGAAAATTTAACATTTCTTGCCAGATCTTCGGCGCGGAGCGAGAACGAGGCGAGCGCCTCGGAGATGATCTCCGACATCCTGTACACCATATTGAGGCGCGTGAGGTTGAGAAGGGAGTAGGAGAAGGCGGATTTTTTGGCGACGATCCCGAGCACGGAGACGTCCCCCACCTTGCCGAGCCGCTTGTTTGCGCCCGAGCCCGGTTTGAGGGGCGCATCGACGACCTTCACGAGCCCGACGTCCCCCTCCTCACCGACGGCTGCGTCAACGGCAATGATCTTGCTGTCGGGGTGGGTCTTCCTGAGGAAGGCGTCGATGTAGCGGACTTCCTTCGCCGTGACGGGCGATTTCAGCGTCCCGTAGATATAGCCATAGAAGCCGTCCTTCTTCTTGAGCATGGTCCCCGTGACGGGGCCGAGGCTGTCCCCCACCGCCAGATCGCTCCCGATGCATAGCACGACGGGCGGCGCCTTGAGCGTCCCCATACATTTCGACAGCGCCATCATCAATCCCGTTTCCGCCATTGTGTTATAAAAATGAAATGCGTACTCCATAATTCCCTCCGACCACTTGTTTGTTGCCAAACCGAAAACTTTTTATAAGAAAAACAAGACATTTGTGAAAATTTATGATATAATACCGTCATTAGGAGGTTCTATGGCTTGGATTCTTGATATTGTATTCTTTGTTGTACTGCTGATCGGGACATTTGTCGGCGCAGGAATGGGTTTCGTGCGGGGGGCGAGTAAGATCGCAGGATGGGTGCTGAGCTTCATCATCCCCTTCACCTTCTGTATGGCATTCAAGGACGCGCTCCAGAATTGGTTCGGGCTCGAGACGCTGATCGCCGAGGGAGTCAAAAACGCCACCTTGGGCAGCTGGATCACCGTCGCGATCTCGTATGTGGGTCTTTTCATCATCGTAAAGCTTGGGACGCTGCTCATCGGATTGCTCGGAACGGCGCTCATTGAGAGATTCAAGGGCATCGCGGTCGTCAACTCGATCCTCGGCGCGCTCCTCAGTCTGTGCGAAACCTTCCTTCTCATCCTGCTGGTGCTCCTCATCTGTTCATGGCTTCCGATCGAAGGAATGCACAACTTCATCAACAGCAGCTTCGTCGTCGGCCCCATCTTCCGATCCAACCTCATCGGGTTACTTCCCGGACTCATTCGTCGTTAAAGTATCACAGAAACCCGCCTCATGGCGGGTTTCTGTTTGGGGTGCAAAGTCGTGGTTTTAGCGTCGAATGTTTCATGTGAAACATTATTTTTGCCGAAAAATTTTGCTCGACGTTTCACATGAAACATTTTCATCTCATTTACCCCCTGTTTTGAGCTCAGAACGGGGGGTAAATGGCTAAAAAAGGGTAGAATTGTGATAATTTTGAAAAACAGATAAGAAATGGACCCAAACACTTGATAAAACTTTTGCTTTATGATACAATAATAAGGCAATCATACGCATATACTGTTGCAAATGATATGCAGATATTTCAAAAAGGAGACGGAAATTGAGCAAAACAGTTAAAACGATCGTCTTCGTTGTTTTGCTTGCTGTTCTCGTCGGGATCGCGTGGTTCACCTTTGCGACATTGGATAAGAACAACCGAGAGTTGAAGTGGTCGGAGTTCGAGGCTCGCATTGTGGACGAACGGGTCCCCAAAGATCAGGAAGAGGAGAACAAGGAGGCGACGCAGGAAGAAGTCGTCGGGAAATATCCCAACCGCGAGCAGATCGTGCGGATCCATATCGATGCATACGTCATCACGGGATATACCGAGTCCGGGTACCAGTATTGGGCAAATTGCCCCTATGCACAGCAGGGCAGCGAAGTGCTCGCGAACAAGGTAAAAGAGTGGGAGGACGCTCTCAGTGAGAAAGGGTTTGAACTCACGATCGAGGCCTCCGACCCGAATGCGGGGGCTGGCTGGGGGAATTTCCTCTACATTGCCGTCCTTGTCGTCGGGATCGTTGCCTTCATTCTCATTCTTCGGGCAACGAGCGGCGGAAGCGGGAAGGTCATGAACTTCGGCAAGACGAAGGCCAGAGTCTCCACCAATCTGAAGGTCAGATTCTCGGATGTGGCGGGGGCGGAAGAGGAAAAAGAGGAACTTGCCGAGGTGGTGGAATTCCTCAAAAATCCTAAAAAGTTCTCCGATCTTGGCGCGAGAGTTCCTAAGGGGGTGCTGCTCGTAGGCCCTCCCGGGACGGGCAAAACGCTGTTTGCAAAGGCCGTCGCGGGTGAGGCGGGTGTCCCGTTCTTCTCGGTCAGTGGCTCGGACTTCGTGGAGATGTATGTCGGTGTCGGTGCATCGCGTGTGCGCGACCTGTTTGATCTTGCCAAGCACAACCAGCCATGCATTATCTTTATCGACGAGATTGATGCCGTCGGGCGTCAGCGTGGTGCTGGCCTTGGTGGCGGGCACGATGAACGCGAACAGACGCTCAACCAGATCCTCGTGCAGATGGACGGCTTTGAGACGAACGAGGGGATTATTGTCATGGCGGCGACCAATCGCGCGGATATCCTCGATAACGCCCTTCTCCGCCCGGGGAGGTTCGATCGTCAGATCTATGTCAACCTGCCCGATGTCAAGGGCCGTGAGGCGATTTTGAAGGTCCATGCGAGGAATAAGCCTCTCGCACCCAATGTCAATTTCAAGGTCATCGCGCGTATGACGAGCGGATTCTCGGGCGCAGACCTTGCAAATCTTCTCAACGAGGCTGCGATCCTTGCGGCGCGTGCGGGGAAGACGATGATCGGCAATTCCGAGCTCTACGAGGGCATCAATAAGGTCATCATGGGGCCTCAGAAGAAGAGCCGTGTGGTGACCGAAGCGGACAAGAAGACGACGGCGTATCACGAGGCGGGCCACGCGATTCTCGCAAAGCTCTGCGAGCGGAACGACAACGTGCACGAGGTCTCCATTATCCCTCGCGGCATGGCGGCAGGCTACACCCTCACCCGTCCCGACACGGACGATAACGATTACACCGTCAACAAGCTCAATGACTTTATCTGTATGGCGCTCGGCGGGCGTGTCGCCGAGGAGCTCGTCATTCACGACGTCTCCGCGGGTGCGTCCAATGATATCCAGAAGGTGACCCAGATGGCGCGGAGAATGGTCACCGAATGGGGTATGAGCGAACGGCTCGGCCCGATCGCTTACGGCAACGACGGCCCCGTTTTCCTCGGCAGGGATTTTGAACAGCGGAATAGCTACTCCGAAGAGACGGCGGGGATCATCGACGAAGAAGTCAAGGCGATCGTCGAAAAGGCATACGAGCGTGCGAAGCGGCTCCTCACCGAGCATCGTTCTATTCTCGACAATATGGCACGCGTGCTCGTGGAGCGGGAGACGATCTATACCGCCGAAGTCGATCTTCTCATGAAGGGGGCGAGTTTCGAGGAAGTGATCGCCTATATGGAAGAGCACGACAAAAATGCTCCCGATGACCCCTTCGGGCTGAAAAAAAATGCCCCTGAGGAGCCGAAAACGGATGCCCCCGCGGCGCATGAAGTTCCCGAATCCGACGAGGTGCCCGAAGATCTCCCTGCGCCCGCCGAAGATGACGATGATCCCGAAGAACCGAAGGAGTAAAGCGCATGGGTAAAATCATATCTTTCTCCAACCAGAAGGGCGGCGTCGGCAAGACGACGACCTGCGTCAACATGGCGGCATACCTCGCCGTCTTCGGGAAGCGTGTGCTCCTCGTCGACCTCGACCCGCAGGGCAATGCCACGACCGGGCTCGGCTTCTCCAAGAGCCAACTCAAAAAGTCTGTCTATAATGTAATGATCGAGCAGGAGGACGTTCGCGAGAACACGCTCGACACGGAGATCGAGAACCTCACCCTACTCCCCTCCAACATCGATCTCGCAGGCGCAGAGGTGGAGCTCGTCTACAAGAAGAGCCGCGAGAAGGTTCTCAAAGCGGCGCTGGACAATGTCAAGGACGATTATGACTACATCATGATCGACTGCCCGCCCTCGCTGGGGCTCCTGTCCATCAATGCGCTCGCGAGCGCAGACAGCGTCATCATTCCCATCCAGAGCGAGTACTACGCTCTCGAGGGTCTGTCCCAGCTCATGAACTCCATCCTCCTTGTGCGTACACATCTTAACAAAAAGATCAAGGTTGAGGGAGTCGTCCTCACGATGTATGACGGCAGATCGACGATCTCCAAACAGATCGCCGCCGACATCAGGAAATATTTCTCGAAGGAACTCTATGAGATCGTGATCCCGCGGAACATCCGCCTCTCGGAGGCGCCCAGCCACGGGAAGCCGATCATGTTGCATGACCCGAAGTGCAACGGCGCAAAGGCGTATGCCGCCTTGACGGAAGAATTTTTGAAAAGAACAGAAGGGAAAGGAGAATAAACGATGGCAAAAGGATTAGGACGCGGGCTTTCCGCACTGTTTAATGACACCGAAGAGGCTTATGAACACGCACGCAGCGGCGACGCGGGCGTGACGGAGGTCTCCCTCGACGAGATCTACCCCAACCCCAACCAGCCCCGCAAAGCGTTCGACGAAAATGCGATGCACGACCTCACCAATTCCGTCCGCGAGCACGGCGTGATCAGCCCGATCGTCGTCTGCCGCGACGGGGACGGCAAGTATATGATCATCGCGGGTGAACGCCGTTACCGCGCGGCGAGGGCGGCAGGACTCGGCACGATCCCCGCGATCGTCAGGAGCTACACCGAGAAGGAGATTCAGGAGATCTCGCTCATCGAGAATTTGCAGCGGGAAGACCTCAACCCGATCGAAGCGGCGTACGGCATGAAGCGGCTCATGGAGGAGTACAACCTGACACAGGAAGTCCTCGCCGAACGGCTCGGCAAATCCCGCCCCGCGATCGCAAACACGCTGCGGCTCCTCACCCTGTCTGAGGATGTTATCGCGCTCGTCCGCGACGGAAAACTCTCCTCGGGCCACGCGAGGACGCTCGTCCCCGTGCCCAAGGAAGAACAGATCGCTCTCGCCGAGGAATGCGTGAAGCAGGGGTGGTCCGTCCGTGAAATGGAGCGTGCCGTCAAGCAGCATCTCAACCCGCCCGAGGTCCTCGACCGCGAGAAGGAGAAAAAGAACGCCCTCGTGAGCGTGGAGCTCAAGCATCTCGTCGAACGGATGCGCGGGACATTCAAGACAAAGGTCTCCCTCATCGGCACGGATAAGAAGGGCAGGATCTATATCGATTATTACACGCGGGACGATCTCGAGCGGATCTCCGAAATCCTCGACATCCTCGATCGCATGGAATAACTGGACACCATGTCCGTAAACCATACCCATGTATCATCCAAAACGAGCATACCATGTCTGACTTTGGACATGGTATCGTTCAATTCTCATCAAAACAAAAAAGGGGTACCCATGTCCGCGTCGCGGACGCAGTTATGCTGAAATTTGAAACCTTGCACCGCGAGGACGTCTGTCGGCTTGCACCGTGGTTCTTCGCGCAAAATACCCACATCGGAGACTATTCGCTCGGCTTCCAGTTCATGTGGAGCAAGATGCTCGCGCCCGATTTTGCCATCTATGGCGACTGCCTGATCCTGCGGGAGCTCTATGCCGGGAAATACTTTTTCTATTACCCTCTGTCGCTCTCGGGGGAGCAGGACAGCGTGGCGGGGGCGATCGCCGAGATCGAGCGCTTCTGCCGCGACTCCGACATCAAGCTCCATTTCACCAATATCCCCCGCGAGGCGGTCTCGGGCCTCGTTCTGCGCTACAAGAGCGGCGTCTCGCTCACGGACATCCGCAGATGGCGGGATTATCTCTATGATGCCGACAGCTTCCGCCTCTACCCGGGGAAGAGGTACGCGGGGCAGCGCAACCACGTCCATAAGTTCGTGAAACTTTACCCCGAATGGAGTTTTCGGCGGTATGAACCCTCTGACGCGCCTGCCGTTGCCGCTTTTTTGAGGGAGTATGAGGGCGTACAGCTCGAAAAAGAGGACCGCATCGCAGACGAGGAGATCGCCGAAGTCTATGAGATCCTCCCTCGTCTCGGGGAGTTCGGCATGATGGCGGGCATTCTCGAGGTCGGCGGGAAGATCGTCGGCTTCTCCGCGGGGGAGCGCTGCGGGGACATGATCGTCGTCCATATCGAGAAGGCGCTCCGCGGCTTTGAGGGCGTCTATCCCATGATCGCGCAGCAGTTCGCCATCGCCTTTTGCGGCGAGGGGGTGAAATATCTCAACCGCATGGACGACGCCGGCGACATCGGCCTCAGGAAGTCCAAACTGCAATATCTGCCCGCCGAACTCGTCGATAAGTTCAATATAACCCCCGCGCGGGCGATCGACACCATCTCCTATCTCCCCGAGATCAAAACGGAGCGCCTTCTGCTCCGCCCCGTTCAGGACAGTGAGGCAAAGGCGTATGCAAAACTCGCGTCCGACGTCGCACGGAATGTCTATTGGGGGTATGATTGGCGGGAGGACTGCAAGGGCGAGCCCTCTCAGGAGTACTTTCTCGGCATCGCACGGGAGGATTTCCGTCACAGGCGGGAGATGCCGCTCGGCATCTTTTTGGGGGATGAACTCGTCGGCGAGACCGTTCTGCACCGCTTTGGGTATGCCTCCGAGGCAGAGATCGGCGTGAGGCTGTTGGAGGCCTTCGAGGGGAACGGCTATGCGCGGGAGGCGGTCATGTCGTATGCCGAATACGCCTTCACCAAGCTCGGGATCGAACGGATCGAGGCAAAATGTTTCCTCGAAAACGAGCGTTCTGCCCGTATGCTCCTCTCCGCGGGGCTGAGGCCGTGCGGCAAAGACGATACCTATCTGTATTTTTACAAGACGGCGGCGATGTAAAGACAATATCTTGAGTCCGTCGGCGGGAAGAGCCGTATATCTTGCGTTCTTTGTCGAAAACTCAGAAAATCCGAACGAAACGGACGGCCGCCATGCCCCAAATAAGTGAACTTTTCACAAAAAAATTTCGAAATCCCTATTGACAAACCCCCGCGGGCGTGCTATATTATGTTTTGTACAAGAAATGACGATGGGGGAAAAGTCATGAAGGAGAGCTGCGCTCGATAATTTTACGCGCCTTTTTTGTTGGCAAAAGGAGTAAAATTTTCGGGTGTAGTTTTTTAATTTACGGCAGTTTCCTCGGATCCATTTCCGCGGGAGGCTGCCGTTTTGCGTATTTCCCCCAAATATGCGCCGTGCGCCCCTGTACAAAACTATATTATAAGAGGTAAAAGGAATGAAGAAGAGGAAGTTTCTCAAACGTGCGTCCGTCATAGCGCTTTCGGCTGTGATGACGGCGGGCGTTGCACTCGCCGCGGCGGCCTGCGGCGGCGACGGAGGTCTCAACGAGTGGGGCTATAAGACGGGAACGCCCGGTCAGGGCACCGATCCCGATACGCTCACCGTGTACATCTTCTGTAACGATTCGGATGCCGAAACCAACAGACAGATCTGCAATACGTGGATGGATAAGTACAACGCGGCGCACCAGTCCCATCACAAGATCAGCCTTGTCAACCAAAAGGACAAGGAGACCTATTTCGGCAGCCTGACGAACTATTGGTCTTCGAACCAGATGTACGATATCATCTATCTTGCACCGAGATATGTGAGATCGTATGCAGAGACGGGCTCCGTGCTCAACATCGCCGACTATCTCGACACGGTATGCGCGGATCCTTCCAAGACGGGGGACGAAGCGAAGGAAGCCAACAAGCAAGTATTCGGCCAGATCTGGAAGAACGCCGCATCCTATTATTCCTATCAGAAAGGAAAGGCGATCGCGACGACGGACCAGCCCGCCTATGCGCTCGGGCAGCCCGTCACCTACAATGCAGAGAAGAACGGCTTCTATACCGACGCTTCGAACGGCACCGAGGAAGTCGGGATCTACGGCCTTCCCAAGGACTATTCCAACTTCTCGACGGGGTACAACAACCTGTTCTTCACCGAGGAGATCAAAGAGGGTATCACGACGACGAAGCCCATTTCGAGCAGAGGCGTGACGGTCAGCGCTACCGTTGAGGGCGCCAAGAACGAGACGCCGTCCTCTGTTTCGGCCGATCGCCGCTATACGACCGCTTCGGGTGAGAAGACGCAGGGCGGCAGCGCCATTATCCAGTATGCCGCATCCGGCGAATACACGAATCCCTATACAGGGGAAACGGAGACCGTGACGGCAGGCGCCGAGGCCAACATCATCAACGTCGGTGTTCCCACCCGTTACTATCCCTTCAACTTCTTCCGTTACAATTCCTACACGGAGGCGCTTGCGGGCGGTGATCCTCTCGCGCTCCTCTGCGAGGCATACACGGGCGGCGAAGGGTATGTCGTCACCATCCCCGGCTTCCCGAACGATGTCGTCAAGATGCCCGAAAACATCGCAAAGGACAGCAGCGCTCCCTACGACACGAGCATCGGCCATATGACCTATACCTATGGCGAATACTCCGCGTTCATCTGGGCGATGACCTATTATCTCAACACCTGCGACTGGCAGGAACCCGGCTCCGGGAAGGGCGGTGTCGACCGTGACGGCGCAGGCTATCTTGCAGTCTTCGGCGGCGAGCAGTTCGAGGGTAAATCGGACGCTACGGTCGGTTCCGTTCTCTATCTGCTTCCTTGGCTGTACGGCAATGATGCCGATCTTATCAACGCGACCTATACGCTCTGCTCGGCGAGGGAAGTCCTCGAGGGCGGCGGCTTCAATTATGCAGGCGCGGGCGTGAACCTTGCCGATGCTGCCAATTGGAGAGAGATCGCAGGGACGAGATCCAACAAAGTGTCAAAGATGAACCTCGACGGCACGACGCGTGAAGTGGATGTGCAGTACGGCTTCAACTCGCAGCGCTTCATCGAGACCTACGGCGCCTTCCTTGCCCTTGCTTCCGACTGGAACGGCAACAACGGCGGCGACTCGAAAGAAGACAGCAAGACGGACGGCTGGACATACTTCCGTGCGGGACGTTCCCTCTTCTACGGCGCAGGCTCGTGGGACGGCGCGACCCGTAACGATACCCATGCCGACATCCTTGAATTCGGCCAGATGCCTACCCCCGTCTCCGAAGACTATGCGCTTTACTCCAAGATCAAGGGCGCGAACTACACGATGGAGACCTACTCCAACGGTGCGACTTCAAAGGGCACGGGCAATGACGCCGCAAACGACAAGGTGCAGAGAACAAACGTCGCAGAGGGCTGCCAGATTTATAACGCAGAGGCAATCGCCCAGAATCAGGCCCTCCGTCAGGATAAGTGGGGCGCCCGTATGGACTCCGTCGGCTACGCAGTCAACGGTCAGGTCACCAACTACACGGGCGAGCACGCATGGAAGGCCGAGGCCGCTGTCTCCCTCGTCATGGCGCTCACCGTCGACCGTGACTCGCAGGTCGCCCTGACCTATGCAGGCGCTCAGTACCCCAACTTCCGCGATCAGATGGAGCAGTTCGTCGACTATCAGAAGTACGGCGAAAACGGCGCCTTTAAGGACATGATCACCCCCGAGGGCGACTCGTCCATGCATTATTATAAGGAAGACGGCACGGTTGACGATACCGTGAAGCCGCAGGCGGAAGCGCTGTGGAACGAGTACTACGAGATCGCAAAGGACATGGAGGAGCAATCCCGCCAGAATTCCACCCAGACGGTTGAGCAGTACCTCGCGACGAAGACGATCAACGGCAAACCCGTCAAATACGATGAGACCTATAAGGATCTCGCCCTCAAGAACTTCACGGGTGCAATGAACAACACGCGTATCGCCTATGCGATGAAGGTGCTCTACATGGTCCCGATCACGAGAGCCAACCGTGAGATCAACATCCGTATGCAGTACGGCCTCAACGCCGTCCGCGACAGTACGATGTACACCTACAGCGACAGATGGCTCGCAACCGTCGACGCCCGCAGCGCACTGACGACCATGTTCGCCTACACGCACGGCAACACCGTTCTCGTGGGCGGGCAGGCAATGAGCGGATCCACCCTTGAGGCATTCCGCAAAGGCGTGAAGCAGAGCCCCGACCGTACAGAGGCAACATGGGAGACCCCTCTCCTCTTCTGCCTGCGTCTCACCGAGACCTGCCAGAACGATCTGTCCAAAGCAGTGAGCGACGAGCTCAGCACGCTCACCAGTATCTGACAAACCAAGCGGGCGGCTCCCCGCGCGGGAGCCACCCCTGTTTGTGGTATAAGGAGGAAATATGGAAGAGTTTTATTCGGCAAGCGCGGCGGAGGCGGATGCCCTGACCGATGCGGATGTCGTTGACAGCTCTGCCGAGATGGAGGAAGTCGTCCCCAAGAAGAAGGAACGCAAACCCATCAACCAGCAGAAACTGCAGGATAACCTGTGGGGGTGGATCTTCTGTGCACCCCTCATCATCGGCACCGTCTGGTTCGTCTACTCCGCATTCGTCATGGCGCTCATGCTCTCGTTTACAAACTACGATATGAGCACCAACCTTTCCCTCGGTACCGTCCTCGGCAACCTCGGGAAGTATGCTTACAAGGCCAGTACGATCGACCCCGAGACGGGTATCGCGATCCCCGTCGGCTCGGGTGACGCTCTGCACTGGTACAAGGAAGTCTTCACCCATACCATCATGCTCGATAAGACATATCCTGCAAATGAGATGGGGCTGCACCTCTTCAACACTGTCTTCTACATGATCGGGATCCCGATCGGGATGATCCTCTCGATGTTCTTCGCGGTCTGTATGTCCCGCGACATCAAGGGCGGCAACGTGTTCCGCGTGCTGTATTACATCCCCTGCGTTGCGAGTACCATCTCCATCGTCTACACGTTCAGGATCATGTTCAGTACCGACGGCGTTATGAACAAACTGTTCGGCGGGATCTCCCTGAACTGGCTGAATCCCGTGAACCCGCTCACATGGAACATCGTTACGGGCTCACAGACGCCGAACGCGTTTATGGACAGTACATATTGGTGTCAGGGCCTTGTGTCCAAAGCCGTCATCGTCATCATGTCCGTATGGAAGGGCCTCGGCGGCACGATCATCCTCTACGTCGCAGGTCTCTCAGGCGTCAATGCCGCGACCAAGGAAGCGGCGCAGATCGACGGCGCGAACGGCTGGCAGATCTTCTGGAAGGTCATGATGCCCGATCTCTATCCCACGATCTTCTACAACATCGTCACATCCGTCATCGGCGGGATGCAGATCTATATGGAGCCCGTGCTTCTCTGCGGCGAGCAGATCAACACCTCGGGCTATGTCTCGCTCGTCTATCGTTACGGGCTCAACTCCGATAAGATGAGTGTCAGGAATCCTTCCGCGGGCGCTGCCTACGGTATGGTGCTCGCCGTCATGATCTTCGTGATGACGCTGTTCCAGTTCTGGCTGGATTCGAGGAAAGAGGATTAAGGAGGGGACGGAAATGAAAGAGAAAGAAAAGAAAGAGCTTGAAGAACTCCAATCCCAAGTCCCCGAGACGGAAGTCGCAGAAGCTGCGCCCGAAGCTGCCCCCGAGGCCGCTCCCGAGACAGCGGAGACAAAACCCGAGTATTCCAAATTCCGCTATGCATGGGGCGCCTGCCTCGCCTTCTTCGGGATCTCCTCGAAGACGCACCGTGCGAGCAAGAAGCGTGCAAAGCTCGTGCTCGACATCGCGACCTACATCGTGCTCATCTTCGGTGCGTTCATCATGGTCTATCCCTTCTGGTGGATGATCGCGGGCTCCTTCGCCTTCACGAGCAGCAATGCGTCGGGCAGTGCGACGACGCTCACCTCGCTCGTCTGGTGGCCCTCGCTCAACACCTTCAACGCGGGCGAAACGGGCATTCATCCCTTCTATAACTACGCGATCGTGTTTACGAAGGGCTTGCAGAACCCCGAGACGGGCACGCAGATCTTTGCGTCGAACTTCAACTACTGGCGTGCAGTCGGGAACAACCTCTTCTATTCGATCGTTCCCGTCGTCGTCGGCGTCATTACATCGGCATCCGCGGCGTTCGCGTTTGCAAAGATCGAGTGGATCGGCCGCAATCAGGTCTTCTTCTTCCTGCTTGCCGCGATCATGGTCCCCGGTCCCTCTATCATGGCTGCACAGTATGCGATGTATGCGGCGATCGGATTTACCAACAGCTGGCTCGTCATGGTCATCCCCGGGCTCTTCGGTTCCATTATGACGGCGTTCTTCATCCGCCAGTTCCTGTTTGGGATGCCGACCTCTATCATCGAGGCGGCGAAGATCGACGGCGCGGGATACTTCCGTATCTTCTGCCAGTTCATCCTTCCGCTCGCGATGCCCGCGATCATGGCACAGGGGCTCCTCTCCTTCATGGGCTGCTGGAACAACTATGTCGGTTCGTTCATCTTCATCGACCCGACGAACGAGTGGATCAACCTGCCGCACGCGATGACGATCATGGATTCGAACACGACCGCGACGGACAAGGCGCCCGTCATTGCGGCGTCGGTCGTCTGCATCATCCCCGTCCTCATCCTTTTCGGCGCGTTCCAGAAGACGATCATCGGCTCGTTGATGCTCACGGGTTCGAAGGAATAATCAGCGCTACAACAAAACGGACGCCCCGTGCGTCCGTTTTTTCTGCCCAAAAACTCCACAAAATTCATAAAAAATTTCTCATAAGTCTTGAAAAAAACAAAAAGATGATTTATAATACAACCAGAACTTTATAAGGGGGAAAACAATGAAACACAAGAAATTATTCTGCATTGCGCTCAGTTCGGTCATTGCATTCTCAATGATCGCCTTCTCGGCGTGTGACAAGGATGAAAAGCCCGACGACAGCGGGAAGACGCCCGAGGGTCCCGGCCAGACGACACAGGCGACACTCCTCCCCACGGAGAAGTACACCCTTCCCACCGAGGACGACGAGGCAAACCGTCTCAAGAGCAAGGAAGTCGCCGTGCATGACCCGTCCGTCTTCTACGATGAAGCGTCCGAGACTTACTATGCCTTCGGTTCCCACTTCATGGTCGCCTCTTCCAAGGATCTCATCGAGTGGACACAGGAAGTCGGCGATGGCAGCAGCGAGGCCACGGGCAAAGTCGTATCGCAGAAGCTCTACGGCGACGGCGTGGACTGGCGCACCGTGCTCTCCGAGAGCGTGAAATATGCAGGCAGGGGGATGCCCTCCACTTGGGCGCCCGACGTCAACTTCCACAACGGCAAGTATTATATGTATTACTCCCTCACATCGGGGTTCGGCAGCAACAAGTCTGTCATCGGCCGTGTCTCCTCGGACAACGTTCTCGGCCCCTATGCCAATGAGGAAGTTTTGATCACGAGCGGGGAGACGGGCGGTCCCAATGCGATCGACCCCGAGCTCTTCACCGATAAAAACGGCGGGCTGTGGATGGTCTACGGCTCCCACTTCGCGGGCATCTATGTCAAGGAGCTCTACAATGATGGCGAGAACTGGGGCCTTCCCAAGGAAGAGGGGTATGGCCAGCTCGTCTGGAAGGGCGGCGACGAAGTCGTTGAGGGTCCGTTCGTCTTCTATAACGACCTCACCGATTATTACTATCTCATGACCACCTACGGCGACCTCAATTTCAGCTATAATATGCGTATCGCCCGCAGCAAGAACCCGAACGGTCCCTATACGGACATCACGGGCGCCGATCTTGCAACGATCCCCGCGGACGGGAGGGCGTACGGCAACAAGGTCGCAGGGAGCTTCAAATTCGAGAATGCCTACGATCAGGGCTACGCCGCAATGGGGCACAACTCCGTCGTCAAGGACAAGGACGGACGCTATTTTGTCGTCTACCATGCCCGCAGGCAGACCAATTTCAAAGCAGACAACAAGGATGATTCCGGTGTGACGCCGGGGCATCACCTCTTTGTCAGCGAGCTGTATTTCAACGAGCAAGGCTGGCCCGTCATGGCTCCCACGCCCTATGTCGGCGAGAGGGCGGGGCTCGTCACCCAGTCGGAAGCGGCGGGCGATTACAAGATCATCGTCCATACGACGGGCACGACGGCGGCTCCTGCAACTTCCACGACCTATACCCTCTCCGCGGACGGGAAGATCACCCTCGGCACAGAGGAAAAGGGCACATGGAAGGTCACCAGCGATTACTATGTCGAGATCGTGCTCGACGGGATCACCTACAACGGCGTCATGACGACGGGCTGGGATGTGTACCGCTGCTTCGATGAAGACACGGCAGTGCTCGGCATCACGGCGGTCTCAAATCTCACAGAACAGAAGCAAGGCGGCAGCCTTTGGGGCATTTGCGCCAAGTCGTAAGTCATAAGAAAGGGAGGAAAGGGCTCTCTTCGCTCGCGCGGAGGGAGCCCGATCGATATGGCGATCAGATATCCGAAAAATCCGAGGTTCAATCCTCTTCAGATGCGTACACCCGACCCCGCCGCATGGCAGGAGGGCTGTGCACATGACCCTTCCCTGCTCGAGTGGGAGGGGAAGTACTATGCCTTCTCGACGGACACCTTCGGCGCGCCGAACGGCTACCAGATCCGCGAGAGTTCCGATCTCATCCACTGGGAGTACCGCGGCACGGCGTTCTCGCTCGGGGAGACGGCGGAGCATTTCAGAAAGGGGGAAGCGAGAGGGGGCAGATATTGCAATTTACAGGAGGCATTCAACTGGTGCGTCACTTCCCCGAAGGAAGTCGGCTACGGCGTCTGTACCCGCCCCGACGGGACGATGTCCTTCTGGGCGCCCCATTGCGTGCGCGGCACGGACGGGAAGTTCTGGCTGTATTACTGTCTGACGGGCTATTTCGGGGGCTCGAAGTCCTGCATCGGGCTCGCAAAGAGCGACCGTCCCGACGGCGGGTTCGTCTCGGAGGGGCTCCTCGTGAAGTCCCCCGCGGGCTGGCGTACCCCGAACTGCATCGATCCGCAGGTCTTCTTTGCCGAGGGCAGGATGTTCCTCATCTACGGCAGCTTCGGGCTCGGGCTGTATCTTTTAGAGCTCGATCCCGCGACGGGAATGCGGAAGATCCCCCGCGACTATGGGGATTTCGACAGCGGCGCGGTCACGTTTGACGAGTACTACGGCGTGCACCTTGCAAGCGGCTCCCTCGAGGGCGGCGTCATCCGCTATCATGAGAACGTCCCCGTGCTCGAAAATGGCAAATGGGTCAAGAAAAATTATTACTATCTGATGTGCTCGTACGGCTCCCTCTCCTCCGCCTATAACATCCGCTGCGGCAGGAGCGAGACGCCCGAGGGGCCCTATACGGACGTCAACGGCAATCCGCTCGTCTGCTCGACGGACATCGGTACGGGGAACAAGCTCCTCGGCTCCTTCCGTTTTGAAGACTCGCCCGATTTCTATTGCCCGGGGCACAACGACATCTTCGTGACGGAGAAGGGGGTACAGCTCATCTCCTACCATTGCCGCACGAATTTATTCATCGAGAGGGGACTTTCCCGCTCGAACAACTTCCATTATCTGTATTTAGGGCTGTACGGCTTCAACGCCGACGGCTGGCTCGTCATGAGCGCCAACCGCTATGCAGGCGAGGAAGTGCAGACGGTCACGGAGGGGGACCTGCTCGGCATCTCCGCGGGAAAGTTCGAGGCGGTATTTTTGATGCAGGGCACCGAGACGGTCAGCTCGGTCCGTATCAGGTTGAATGCGGACGGCACGATCAGTGGCGCTAAAAGGGGAACATGGCGGCTGTTCGGGGATCATTATATCGAGATCGCGGCGAACGATGACGTCTTCAGCGGGATCGTGATGCCTGCATGGCTGCAAAACCAAAACGCGGCAGGTCTCACCGTCACCGCCCTCGGCGCCCGCAGCGGCATGGCCCTCCACATGAACAGCACGAATAAGATCTGAATTTCTGCTCCCCCGCCCGCCCCTTGCCCGCCCCCTCGGGGGCGGGTGGCGCGGCGTAGCCGCGTCAGGTGGGGGTAAAGCTCCCCCTTGGGGGGGAGCTGTCACGCTTCGCGTGACTGAGGAGGGGAAAGGCTCCTCC
>CANQLW010000022.1 GCA_947624805.1 uncultured Clostridia bacterium
TTCTGAGCGGAGCGCGAAGCGCGGAGTCGAAGAATCCCGAGGATTGAAATTCGGACTCCGTTCTTCGGGATCCTTCGAAAATTGCCGTTCGGACTGCGTACAAATCACTGTCTCAGAATGACGCGGAAGCAACGTGTAGAGATTCAGGATGACGCAGGGGAAGGCGGCAGGGCAACCTTGCCGCGCTTCGGACTATTTTCGTGCGAGGTAGGCCTCACGGCCGCCGTCGGCGACGGAGTGGGCGATGTAGGTGATATGGTCCGCCGCACGCTCGAGATTGCCGACCAGATTGATGAATACGCTCGAATTGGCGGGGTCGCATTTCCCCTCATTCAAACGGTTGATGTGTGCTTCCACGAGGAGCTTCCTGTCCGCGTCGATCCCGTCCTCCACGGCGTCGAGTTCCTTGAGCTTGTCCCTGTCCTTCGTCAGAAAAACCCCGAGGGTCAGCTCGGATAGCCGCTGGATCTTCCCGTGCATCGTACGAAGCATATCGAGGAACTCATCCGAGAACACGAGCTCCCGCTCAACGGAACTGCGGGTGTACTTGGTGACGTTGTCTGCAAGCTCCCCGACACGCATGATGTCGCTCAGCACATAATGGAGATTGGAGATCGTCTGTTCGTCCTCGAGCACGGGGGATGCCGCCGTCATCTTCACGAGATAGGCGATCGCCTTCTGATTGGCCTCGGCAAGATCCGAATTCCGTGCATGGATCTGCTCCGCTGCGGAGACATCCCGCGCAAGGAAGGCTTCAAAGGACTTGTCGAGAGTGGCAACGGCGTACGACAGCACCTTGCCCGTCTCCTGATAGACATAGCCGAGGGCGAGCGATGGCGTTCTGAGCAGGCGTTCGTCGAGTTCGCTGTAAAGGCTCTGCGCCTCCTGCCCCTCCGCCGCCCGTACGGGAACGATGTGCTCCGCGATCCAGACAAAACCCTTGACGAAGGGCAGGAAGAGCAACGTATTGACGACATTGAAAAGGGTGTGGAAGAGCGCGATCTGCATCCCGGGCGCGAGGTCGGTATTGCCGACCTGCATCGAGCCGAGCGGGATGACGCCGTTCAGAACGGTGTCCGAGAAGCCGCTCCAAGGGACGAGAATGATCATAAAGATGACCGCGCCGAAGAAGTTAAACAGGAAATGGATGAGCGCGGCGCGTTTGGCGCTCTGGGAAGCGCCGAGCGAGGAGATGAGCGCCGTGACGCAGGTCCCGATGTTGGAGCCGATGATGATATAGAGCGCGGCGTTCCCCCCGCCCCCTACCGTGAGCCCCGAGGTCACCATGGTAAGGATGATGGCGTTGACCGCCGTCGAGGACTGCACGAGCGCCGTGATGGCAATCCCGAGGATCATGAGCAGGAAGGGATTGCGAACGGAACGGAGCACCTTGGAGACGGCCTCGTATTCGCTGCTCCCGTTCTCAAACGTGAGCGCGGAGGACATAAATTTGAGTCCGACGAAGATGAGCCCGAAGGCGGCGATGACGGAGCCGACCGTGACCACGCGTTCGTTCTTTGAGAACATCGTCATGAGCACGCCGACCGCGGCGAGGGCAAAGAAGATGACCGTGATATCCGATCCGCCGATGGCGATGACCCATGCGTTGAGCGTCGTACCGATATTGGCACCCATGATGATTGCCGTCGCCTGAAAGAGGGTCATGACGCCCGCATTGACGAGTCCGACGATCATGACCGTCGTAAAGGCGGAACTCTGCCCGAGCACGGTGACGGCGGCACCGATCCCGACCCCCGCAAAACGGCTCTTCGCCGTCTTGTTCAGCATCGTTTTGAGCTTGCCGTGCGCGAGTTTCGTCATGTTCTCCGAAAGGAGCTTCATGCCGACGAGGAAGGTCCCCATGCCTCCGAGGATCTGCAAAACGATTTTGACGATATCCCAAGCGTTCATACGGAGATATTATACCAATCCTGCCCTTTGTTTGTCACGCATTTTAAGACGTTTTGCAAAAAATTTCCTCTTGCCCGCCCCCTTTCGGCGGCTTCTTGGCCGTATTTTTCAAAACGGGCAAAAAAACGCTTGATTTTGGGGACGGGTTTTGTTATAATACCGAAGGAAACGAGGAGTAGCGCAGTTTGGTAGCGCGCTTGGTTCGGGACCAAGAGGTCGCGTGTTCAAATCACGTCTCCTCGACCAAAACACTATATCTTGTGGCAGGGATTTCATGTGCTATACAGGATATAGTGTTTTTGTTTGCAAAAAACTGAAAAGTTTTGCAAAAAGTTGCTTTTTTTGGGAAGAAAATTGGGAAGGAAATCGTCAATAATCGAGCTTTTCGATCTCACTGAGCATGAATTTGTCCGAGAAATGGGTGTAGACCGAGGTCGTCATGTCAGAACGGTTGACATGGCCCGTCCATACATCGACGACTTCCTTGGGGATCCCGCATTCCAGACACCGCGTCGTAAACGTGTGCCTCAGATCGTAGAGCTGATGAGAAGGAAAGAGCTTTTTGAAGACGCCCGTCAGAACTTTCCCGTTCTTTTGGGTGTCCCCTTCCGGGATCGGGAGATACTTTTTCAGTCCCGGCGCTATGGGGATCTTTCGGTATTGCTGCTTCTCGTTTTTTCGGGTCTTGCCGTTGGCGACGACGATGAACCCGTCTTCGATCCTCACGCTCCCGAGCTCCCCGCGGCGGATGCCCGTATAGAGAAAGATCATAAACTGTTTTTGGTAAAACGAGTTCTCACAGACAGTGATGAACGCTCTGATCTCCTCTTTGGACAACGCTTTCCCGTGCTCGCTCTGATGCTTCGGGATCTTGACGTAGTTCATCGGATTCTCCGTGATGAGCTTTTCGCCCACGGCGGCACGAAGGATCTCCTTGAGCAGGACCTTTGCCTCCTCGGCAGTTCTCCCAAGCCCGTCTTCCAGAAGTGAATTGAGAAAGATCTGACACTTCATCGGCGTGATCGTGCTGATTGGGAGCTCCCCCAGCACGGGGAGGATGTGACGGGTCAGGCAGCGCTTCTGCATATCCAGCGTGACCGCCTTCACATTCACAGCCTTCACGTTTACAAAATAGATCTCCGCAAAATCGCCGAATGTCATATCGGCCCCGTCCGTTTTCTCGGGCGCTGTGTCCTTCCTGACGGACGGCTTCTTTACGGTCTGCTCGTTTGCTACACTTTTGACCCATTCCCGAAAGCGTTCCTTGACGACTTCCTTATGTTTTGAGGTGAATTCTATATCATATCCGTTCCGACGGTATCTCACCTGCCAATATCCGTCTTTTGTTTTACGGAAATGCCCGTCTTTGAGTTTCGGCATCCTTCTGATCTCCTCCTGCGAATAGAATGGAGCCTCTTCTCGGGTCTCTGCTTCACTGTCCTTTTTCGCCCACGGAAGATAAACGATGTTATCTTCTGCGGGATTTTTTTTAGTTCCTCTTCGAAGCGTGCAAGCTCGATGTCGTCGAGCGAAAATACGCTCAAAAGTTCCGCGGCTTTCTCGTAGAGCTCAAATGCGGCCCTGCGAAGACGAAGCATCTGTTCTTTGTTCATAAAAAATCTCCTCAAACAAAATATTTAAGAAGATTATAGTATTTTATGGAGTTTTCATAAATTCTTTCACAGTGATCTTTCCCGCAAAATTCATTCATGGATCCAGACGTTGCCGCAAGCCCTGCAGATGACTTTCGTATGCGTACGGCTTTCCGCATACGTGATTGCAAACTGGAAGACGACGATGCCGCCCAGCAAAACGCTTTCCATGATGATGTAGTACTTGATCGAGTCCGCGAACGTCAAAGGATCCGTGAAGCATTGATACAGGGAAGACAGGGCAACGATCAGACAGACTGCAACCATGATGTTCCTGATCATGCGGAACATCAACGCCTTGTGATATTCCGTGATAAATGCCAGTTGATCACTCTTGCAGTGAGGGCAGAGAATGGGCGTTCTCACAGCATCATTCTTATCCGTCCCCTTCTCCTCTTCGGGTTTGTAAGAATGCTTTTTCAGAACGGGATAAAAGAACAGGCAAATGAGAAACGTGAGGACAAAAACAACGACCACCGCTGTCCAGATGTCCATGGAAAAGCCCTTTGTATCCATCGTGGTCGTGAGAGGCGGATCGGATCCTGCCAGTAAAAGATACAGAGACATCTCATTTTCCTCCTTTGCGGTCTATGCCTTCTTTTTTGCCGAAGAATCGGCGGGAACTCCCGCCCACAGGCGGGCGGAGTTCAGAAGCGCTCTGCGGAATTCCGCGGGGAGATCCTTGTAAAGACGCAGGAGCTCGAGCTCATCATCCGAGAGCGTCTGAGAGACAGGCGAAGCGCTACCGAATTCATCCGTACGCCCGAGAAGGTAATCGATTGGACAATTGAAAAAAGAAAGTAATTTTCCAAGCGTCTTTGCATTCGGCACTCGATTTGTGCTTTCCCACATTCCAACTGTAGAAACTCCGACTCCTATTTCTTGTGCAAGCTGTGCCTGTGAAAGCCCTTTTGCTTCGCGCATTTCTTTCAGTCTTATCGAAAATTTCATGTCAACATTGTAACACAAACTCACAAAACGGAAAGTAGTAACGAAAATTTACTCCTTTTTGTGAGAAAAGTATTGACATAATACTCCTCTTCGTGATAAAATACTCACAAAAAGGAGATTTATCTCGTCCGTATAGTCATACGGACAAGGGAGCAATGATGACGAACATAGAGATCCTGATCAAATGTGATGTTATGGATCCGCTCTTTGCGCTGGCGCTTCGAAGCGCAGAGGCGGACGAGCTCGAAGAGGCGCTTCTGCTCTCGGAGGACAAGCAGAAGCTCGGACGGATCCGCGCAGCGCTCCGACGTCTCAGGGCGCGGTCGCACGGCAGTGTCCGTACAGATGTACGGACGGGAGGAGATCTGCATGGAGGATGATTTCATCTATTTCCTCTTTCAGCTCCTCATCGAGTGCGGGGAGGATCTGTGCAGGAAATGCAGCAAATGTCCGTCCGGTGATTCTGAGATGCTCTGTGACAATCTGAAAACCGAAGACGGCCGCCCGGTGGACAGGATCTGTCTGCAGGGCATCAGGGAAACATTCGAGAGGTCGAAAATGAGCGGCGAGATTTTTTTCTCCGAGAAGAACATCCACGGCGAGTGGGTCATATACGGCATCCTCGGCATAAGGAAGTACAGCGGCTACCCCAAAAGGGAGGCACTGAACAGATATCGGGAGGAATGCCGGCAGAAGCTCTTCTTTGCGCGCAGGAGAGAGATCCCCGGGGGACCCAACGTCCGATGAGCGATCTTTTTCAGCTTGAATTTCTGAGCGTAAAACATCCCCAATTCAAGGAAGTGCTCTGCAGGGCATCGGCCGAGGATCTCGAGCGCTGCCTGAAAATGCGAACGATCCTTCTGCAGACGGAAAAGTGTTGCAGGATCTATGCCGCCCTGCGCCGGAAAAGGCGTGAGGCGGAAAAACAACCTGTCTGCACAGATGTACGGACAGACGGGTAAGGGACGACCGAAAAAGTAGGTTTGTCCGTACGGTTGTACGGACATCATGTCGGATCCATAGGAATGCGGGCTGTCCGAGTCAGCCGTCCGGCTCATACTTCCTTCTGTGCCGCCGCGGACGCGCGACGGTGTATGAGGGAGGAAGTACAACAGGAGGAACTATGAAGGTCATTTCACTCATCAATCAGAAGGGCGGCGTCGCCAAGACGACGACGGCATACGCCCTTGCAGACGGGCTGTCGCGGCGGAACAGGAAGGTCCTCGTCATTGACTTCGATCCGCAGGGGAGCCTCACAAACGCGCTTGGCTTGGAGGACGAGAATGTAGACGATCCCCAGTCCCTGCGTTTTCTGGAGCTTGAAAAGGGCATGAGGGCGGTCCCCTTGAATCTCACGCACAACCTTGCCGTCATCACGTCGGATGCAGGACTCGAGCGGGCGAACGATATGCTCCTCACGCGGATCGGGCGGGAGCGCTATCTGCGGCGGGCGATCGAGAAGCTCCCCGATTGTATCTATGATTACGTCATCATCGACAGCAATCCCTCGCTCTCCGTCTGCACGCTCAATGTGATCGCGGCGAGCGATGAGATCCTGATCCCCTTTAAGCCAGAGTTCGGATCCTTCAAGGGCATCGATCTTTTGCTTGAGAATGTCGATGCGGTGAGATCCATTGCCCCCAAGAAGATCGGAATCCTCGGCTTTGTCGTGACCATGGCGGATGCGCGGCGGGCAAGCACACTTCAGGCAGTGGAGCTCATGGAGGAACGGGCGGAGGAGATCGGGAGCCGCGTTTTCAAACGCCACATCAGGCTCGCCGTCGCCGCGGCGGATGCGCCCTCATACGGAAAGAGCATCCACGACTATGCCCCGAATTCGAATGTGGCAAAGGATTATGAGGCGCTCTGCGATGAGATCCTCGCGGCGGTGGAGGCATGATATGGCACTCGGGACAGTCAACCGCAGGAAGCAGGAAGGACACACGGCGCTCACACTCATCAGAACGCAGAGCCCCGTAAAACGGACGGCAGGCAATCAAAGCATCAAGGTAAACATCAGGATCAGGGCGGACATCTGGGCGGCATTCCTCGAAGTCTGTGCCGAGAGCGGCACGACGGCATCCGAGGAGATCCGCGGCTTCATCTACGGCAGGATCTCTTGACCTGTACGGACAGAGGCAAGCACAAAAACCCGCGGCACGGATCCAAAAAGCGCCGTTTGATCGCCTACGGTGTCTGCATGAAACAAGAACAAAGGACGGAGACGTCTTTTGAATAAAACATCATGGAGGTAACTTTATGGCAAACAGAGGCTCTGAAAGGAGCAAAATGCCGCGGTGGCTCTCGATCGCCGTGGTGGTGCTGGCGGTGCTGCTCGCACTGACGCTCGTTTTGAGCTTGCTTACGGGCGGAATGAAGGACTGGAGCAAGTTCAAGACGGAGGAAAACCCGCAGAGCGGTCTCAACGGCGGCGCAATCGTGACGCCCGGGGAAAGCAACGGCGTGGTGCTCGCAACGGCGCTGATCTCTCCGTCCGATTATAAGAAATACGGCATCTCGCCCCTTGCAACGGAGACCGCCTACACGGTCACTGCGACCGTGACGGGGGAAGGCCTCACGGACGAGCAGAAGAAGGTCACATGGTCCGAAGCCGCTTTCAAGGTGCCCGACAGCGGCTGGGCGGAAGAAAAATCCGTCTCCGACTATGTCACCACCAAGACAAACGAGAACCAGATCACCGTCACCTGCGAAAAGGCATTCGGCGCGCAGATCGAGATCACGGCGACCTCGGTCTACAACTCCGAGAAGAAGGCGTCCTTCACCGTGGACTATAAGGAGAAGATCGAATTCACCGGGCTCAAGATCGACAGTAAGGCGGTCTCGGGGACGATCACCGAGGTGCTCAACATCACGGGCGACCGCACGGCCAACGTCGAGGGCGAGTTCTCCCACTCCGAGGCCTACACGATCAAGGGCGATACCGTCACCGCGGTCGTGAAGATCACGAGATCCTATGGACTCACCACGGCAGTCACGTCGGCATTTGCCTCGAGATTCCCCGAGTACACCGTCACCGTGACGAGCGATGAGACCACCGCCACGATCAGCGACTTCCTCGACAAGGAGACACACAAGAGTATCTTCCTGAACGGCTACCCCACGACCTTCACCTCTGCCGACATGGAGACCGTTTACAACGCGCTCAAGACAATGGGATCTTCGCAGGAACATTACAACATCGATGCGACGGTGACGGGCGCCTCGTCCAATCCTTCGGCGAGTCCGAAATCGCTCGGCACGATCATGCTCAGCTTCGCCGAGATCCAGACATGGTACGAGGCATTCACGGGATTCAATATCAGCTTCGATCACGACAGCATCGTCTTCTAAGCGGGATCAGGAGACCATATGGAAAAGACCAAGAGAAAAATCCTGCATATCGCCGCATCGCTCTTTATGGCAACGGCCGTCTTTCTCAGCGGTCTTCTTTCGGGTTGTGCAAAGCAAGGGGCGGACAGTTCCGCCCCTACATCCTCAGGAGCGGAGCTGCGGATGCGATCCGCTTCCGATGACGTCTCTCTTACGGCGGAAAAGATCGCCCCCGAAAGTTTTGAGAACTACGGCATTTCCACGATCGCGGCGAATGCTTACACGATCACGGCGACGGCAACGCTGGAAGACGGGAGTCCGTGTCCTGCCGACTTTCAACAGTTCGCCTTCCAGACGCTCACCTATGAATCGGGCGGCAGTGTCCCCTCAAGCGTCATGACCGTCAGCCAAAAGTCAAAAAACACCTTCCTTCTGACCTATGTCAGGGCCTTTTCACAGAGGATTATATTCACGGTCCAATCCGCCGTGAATACGGCAAAAAAGGGAACACTCTATATCGATTGTGCAAGACCATTAGCCACGGCAAGCCTGATTTACAATGGCGGAAGCGGCTGGACCGCGATAGAAAATTCATATGATATAAGAAATCCATTGATGATGTACGGCTGGCTTAAGAAAAACGCAGGGGTCTGGAGCAGTACATGGATCTTCCAGTTCCCGGACATTGCCGACAAGAGCAAATTTACCTTTAGCGCCGGCGGGAATATCCCCGATGAGGTCATCTGGTATCGCATAGAGGGGAAATTTTCAGAAGACTTCGTCTCAACGATCAATTCGAATTTCAAACAACAACAGATCCAATCCGACTGGTCCACCATTTACGCAAGTGACAGTGATGCAGACAAAAATGCAAACCAAGTGCAAATTTGCAGAGCGATTTGCTCAAATGCCGAGGGGTCAACAAACTCCTACCAAAACATCGATTATATCACGTCGCAACCGTCGAGTTGCCGGACATTCTGTAACCTGCTTGACAGTGCCTCCAAGCCGCTTGAGCTCAGGTTCGTGTATCATACGAAATACAAGGCTCCGATGGACTCGGCCGCACTGATCCTTTGGCAGATCTCGTTTGACGTAGATATCTATGACGGGTGAGGAAACCATGGAAAAAACTATCCTGAAAATGATCGCAACATCGGTGACGACGGTCATCGCATCCGCACTCCTGCTCTCTGCGTGCGGCAAAGTTTCCGAACAGGAGACGGCAGAGCCGACAATGCAGCCGAACGGCGCCACTGTCGCTTTGGCGTCCGAACAAGCCGCGCCCATATCCTACGAAACAGAGGACGGCGTACAGATCAACGTCGTCCGTTCCTACAGGATCAGGGCGACCGCTTACGATGAAGACGGCGAGCAGGTCGATGAAACGCTTCAGAAGTTCAGCTTTACCGTGGACTGGAAAGTCCCCCACACGGCGGACGTGAACGATTATGTGATCCTGACGGATGTGACGGAGCGGGAGGTGACGCTCGGGCTCATCCGCGCCTTTGACGATTCTATCCTTCTGACGGCGACATCCCTCTTCGATTCCTCCGTCCGTGAAACGCTGCCGTGCTCCTTTGTGCAAAGGGTGAACGGGATCCTGTTCACCTACTCCAAAGAGATGCCCGACTGGACCAAGAATCCCGACCCGCAGTACCACGATTATCTCTATATGCACGAGGAGATGCGTACCATGCAAAGCGGGGAGACGGCGACCCTCCACCTGTCGGATGTCACCTATCACGGGGGAAGCGGCGGGCAGAGGGGCGCATGGGTACTCCGCGTCCTCACGACGGGATCGCCCACCTTCGATAAGATCGGCGGGGCAAACAATGTCATCAGATATAACTGTTCGGCAAGGTATTCGGGGGAATTCCTCTCAAAGCTCAGAACGGGATCCGAGTATGCGATCTCGTCTGACTGGACGACGCTCTACGGCTATAACATTTACAACTTCGAATCCCATACCGTCGGAAGCACCGAGTACTCCCAGTGGGGACTCCTGACGGCGCTCGCCAAAGACGGATCGGGGAACGGCGCCGTGGAGTATTATCTCGGAACGGCGAGCCACAACAGCCCCTGTCAGGGCCCCGACGAAAAACGATTCCTCGAAACGCTCGCCTCTACGGAAAAGCCGATCGAAATGCGGGTCACGCTTACGACAACTTACGGGAAAAGCTACTCCTTCGAGTTCTTTTTCAACGTCAGGATCGAAGCGTAAAGGAGGGAAAGCATGGCAAGCAAACGGAGCGGGATCGGCGGGAGAATCGCCGCGCTCATACTCACCGTCCTTCTGATCGGCGGGATCATCGCGCTCATCTACCATTTCACAGACGGATTCAATGAGGATTTCACGACATTCAATCTCCGCTATCAGAGCGAGGACATCCTGACACGGCGGACGAAGATGACGTTCCGGGCAGGGAACGAAGAGACCTTCGAAGTCGTCTATCCCTTCGAGCTCGATACCAAGAAGGATTACAGCGTCCGTATCGCTCCCAACGCGGCGGAGGCATTTGACTTCACCCTCGACGGCATCCCCTCTGTCTGGGACCCCGAGACGGAGCCCCTGAGAGACATCTCCTCCGTCTTTCAGCTCAAAAAAGAGAGCAGATCGTTCACGATCAGCATCCCGCAGGATCTGACGGTCATGTCCGTCCTCGGGGCGGTCTATCCCGACAAAGAGATCGCCGTACCGCAGGCGGAGGAACTCGAAGCGCGTCCGCTCTACACGATCGAGGTGAGCTCGGAGAACAGCGAGACCGTCTATTCGGTCATATTCAGTGTCATCACTTCGGTCGGTGAAATGAAGCTCACGAGCGATGAAGAGGGATTCCGCAACGGAGTGCTGCACATGGAGTCCGATTCCTACTTCATCGAACACGTCGTCGAGGACGCGGAGGGAAATCCCTTTACCGACACAGAAAATATGCCGTATATCGAATATTCGTCAAGCCTGAAGGCGGGAGATCCCCTCGAGATCTCCTGCAGATCCCGCGGGACACGTAAGATCAAAAATGTTCAGCTTATCTTTAAGGCGGACGGCAGCGATATAGAACACGCTGGCGATTACGCTTACTCGACCAAGATGCCCGCATCCGATCTTCTGATCGTCATCACTATGGAATGAGGAGCTTCAGATGAAAATTACCGCAAAGAGACAAACATGGTCTGTTTTTCTTGCACTCATATTTTTCATAACGCTGCTCTTCCCCTTCCTGCAAGGCGGAAAGACGGCATCCGCCGCAGTGGGGACGAACGCACGGCTCTTCGAGAGCAGAAACGTCACGGAAGATCTCAGGGACGCACAGCTGGACGGACAGACCTTTGACTTCAACACCTTCAACTTTGACGAGTCAAAGGAGACGCAGGTCATCTCCCTTTTGGAATTCTGCTATTCCTTCTATGCCAATATCCAAAACGACTACGGGCTGTATGTCTACGTCTATAACCCCAGAGGGCTCCGCTTCGAACTCTCAAGCCCGCACAATGCGGTCACCCTTCGGGCGGGAAGCGACGAGACGGCGCCCTTCAGAAAATATCCTCTGAAATTTCTCAACTGTTCTCAGGAGACCAACTACGAGGGGCTCCTCTACAAGTTCAAGGTCAACCTCACCGAAGCGCAAAAACAGGAGATCCTCGGCGCCCTGAACAGCACAAAAAGAGAATACAGGATAGGCGAGATCGAATTGCAGACACAGGGAGATTTGAATGCCACATCTTCCGCGGTGGGCACTTCCTACTATTTCAGCGGCTATGCCCAAGGCTATGGTCCCAAGGACAGCGCAGAGTCCACGCTGGAGATGACATCCGAAGAGAAGGATGTGCTGTCATTGACGCCGCACGCAACATGGTACCGCCCCGACGGGACGAACGGGAAGAACAACTACACGCGGGACAGCCTCCACAGCGTCTATTTTGCCGTCCCGAACGACTTCATCAAAAAATACGGCGAGCTGACGGCGATCCATGCGATGTGGCTGAATGCCGTTCTGGCGCCTGCGCTCGTCACGGGCAATCGGGAAGCCTATCAGGCGATCCTACCTTTCTTGGGAAAAACTTTGGCCGCCGACAACGCGATCGGGCAGCAGGACGGCCTCCCGTATGCCTATCTCGGAGATGATACAGTCACGAGCGACTGGTTCGTCGGCTCCACTACATATACACATTCCTACAGATTCGGATTCAATGTTCCCGCAGCGACTCTGGACTTGTCAAACAGATTTGTCAAATTGTCGGACGGCAGGGATATCGATCCGCTCTATCTGATGTTCCCGACAGATTTTTCGGACAATTCCGCGGATGATTTTCACGTCACGAGCACGGAGATCCTCAAAAAGCTCACCCAACTGACCAAGGACTACGGCGGTGAGCTCGTGGACAACAAGTTCAGCAAAATCCTCTTTGATTCCTATGACCAAGAATACACAGAACTCAATATCCAAGGGGAAGACCAGTACAGTCTGAAACAACAAAAGATCGAAAAAAGCTACTGGGACAAGCTCTTCGGCACGGGCGGTCATGTGACGTCATCTACCTCTTTCGACGGGATCGAAGCGATCCATGCCGTCACGGAAGAGGATTTCATCGGGAATAAAATGGATGATTGTAACAGATTATTGATCCTCGACACCGACTATGACGCCTTTGTCGATTTCTTCAATGCCAACAAAGAGGACAAGACCATTTATCTGTTCCGCTATCAGCTTACCGATTACATCTGTCAGGAGGCGAGCCTGTTCAGGAATCCTCCCGCGATGCCGAATCCCAACGGGATCGTCGACACAAATGCCTACTTCTTTCAGGAGACCCTCAATCTCGGTTTTGACATCATCGATGTCACCTTCTCCAACGGCACAAAGAGCACGGTGATCCCCGTCGGGATGTCCCCGATCGATGTCATCCCGGGCTCGGATCCGCCCCTCGATCCGACGAAGGACCCTTCCAAAGGGGGACGCGACATCGTTGAGATCATCATCGCCGTCGCGATTCTCATCCTGATCGCATTCCTTGTCTATAAGCTCCTCGAATGGGTCTTCACGGGCAGAAAAGGCAAAAAGGAGTAAACGGATGAGCGATAAGAAAAACAACAAAAAAAGGGAGAAAGCCGGCAGTACGGCGGACAAGGCCATGCTTGCATGGACGATCATCATGAGCCTTGTCGGGCTCGCGATCGCGGGAATCCTGATCGCGATCGGGGTCGATATCGTGCAGTGGCTCAGGGGAGGTTGACGTGCTCAGACTCATCCTCAAGGTCCTGCTCTTCCTCGGCGTAGCCTTCTTCGTCGGCTACATCATCTACTGCATCTGACATCGTATCTGAAATGGAAAAACGCAGAGAAACAGCTTTGCAGATCGCCTCCTTCCTTCTGCTCATCGGAGTCGCCCTGCTCGGCGCCTTTCGGGAGCCCGAGGCGTACCTCCGCTTCTTCGAAGCGCTCAGGGACTTCGCACTGACGATCGGATCCATGTTCGCGCCCGTCCGTCCCACCGTGACAACCTTCTCCTATTCCACCGCACAGAACTTCCCACGGCTCGGAGAGGACATCGCCCGTGGCGCCGTACGGTTTTGGGATCATTTTATCTCCGCGGACAACTTTTTCGGGTATCTCTACACACTCGCCGAGAGCACCCGCTGGGTCGTCGTCACGCTCCTCCTGCTCCTCTTACTGCTCGTCATCGTCTTTGCCGTCGGCTATTCCCGGCTCACAAAGGAGAACAGATGCTATGGCGGCAGGACAAAGCCGCTTGTCCTCTTCCAATGCATCGAAAAAGTGACCTTCCGCGCCCTGAAAAGCGCCCTGCTCGGGTGGATCGCCTATATCAAACAGCAGAAAGGATATCGGTACGCGCTTCTCGCGATCTGTTTATTCTATCTGAATGTCTATACGATCCTCATCGAATTTGTCGCGTTCTATCTGTATTTCGTCCTGTCGCTCGATGCCGCGGCGCTCATCGGACAGATCCTGAAACTCTGCTGGGACGCCGCGCTCGCGCTCAAGTTCCTTCCGTGGTGGCTCTGGATCCCCGTGGGACTGTACTGCTTCGATACCGTACGCCGTCGGGCGGGGTATAGAAAGCTCGATGCCGAAGAGGACAAGCTCAGAGATTTCATCGACGAGCTCGCGATCGTCTTCATGATCTGTGCGCCCATGCGGGAGGGAAAGACGACGCTCCTCACTTCGATCCTCATGTCGCAGGAAAAGATGTTCCGCCAAAAGGCAGACAGCGCGATCTTCGAGATCAGGATGAGATTCCCAGATTTCCCATGGCAGCGCTTACAATTCTTCCTGCGACAGGGGATGAAGCGGCACATCATCTATACGCTCGTCACCTGCAGGGACATTGTCGCACAGCTTAAGACGATCTACGAGGCACCGAAAGAGGTACAGCGCACCTATCTCAGATACCTGAGGAACAAATTCAGGATCAACAGCAATCTCATGCCCGATCTCCTGTTCGGCTACGACACAAGACGCTTCCGTACGGCCTATCGGGACGAGCTGGGCGGCGAAACGCTCTGGCACGCCATAGAGGACTTTGCACAGCTGTATTTCATCTATGCGAGCCCCACCTCGCTCATCGACGCAAACTACAACATCCGTCTCGAGAATGACCGCACCGATCACGGGAATTATCCCGACTGGGAAGATGACTTCTTCAGGATCCGGAACAACCCCGCCCATTCCCTGAATGCTCATGTGCTCAATCAGGATGCGCTTCGGCTGGGGATTCAGAAGGACCCCGCCAACCCCTTCAACAATGCCTTGGAATTCGGCGTCATCGGACAGCAGGAGATCGGCAAAGAACGGGGGAACCAGTACGAAACGCAGGGACTCTCCGTCAGGGATAAATACTGCAACCAGAAGACGGACCGCTACAACAGCAATCTGAAGCTCATCGGCCACAAAGCGACGGTGAGATTCATCCCCTTCATCTCCTTCGGCTGCGATGAACAGCGGCCCGAGGACTGGGGCGCCGAGGCGAGAAATCTCTGCGATATCATCACGATACGGAACCACTCCAAGGAAAAGATCTTTCTGCCCTTCTTCGCCTTCGAAGAGCTGCTTTACAGGACATTCACCCCGCTCGTCAAGAAACTCTACAAAAAACTTTCCGTCTACCGCGGCGACATGACCCTCACGGTCTATCTGATCGTCAAGGCTTATGGCCTTCTCTATGACCACTATATCAGGGTCAGGAACACCTTCGGCGGGTATTACGACATCCTGCAGAAGGAGTCGGGCATGAAGATACAGAGCGAGTCCGTTCCGTCAAAGAGCAGTTCGCACAGGCTATTTGTCTCCTACAAGAAGGTCTATTCGGGCAGATTTGCAACTGCATCGTGGCAGCCCTTCTATACGGAACGGACGAGGAAGTCAAAATACGGTCTCAACGATATCAATACCTATAAGGGACTCACAGTCTCCAAAGAAGAGATGCAGGAGGCGCACTCCCATTTCTTCGAGAAGCTCAGCATGATCTTCGAGGGAATACAGGAAGACCCTCCGCGCGACAGCGGCGGGCGGAAGGAAACAAATGGACGAGGCGGCGATCAGGAAAATTGAAGCGCTCGGGCTAAGGATCTACCTCAAGCTGGAGGAGCTCCTGAGAGACGGCCCGATGTATGTCAACTACAACGAGATCGCCGCGTCATGCGGATGTTCCCGCAGCGCTGTGCGATATAACATCGGAAAACTCCTCTCAGAGGGCGTAATCGGCTATGAGAACGGGATGCTCTCCCTGAAAAAGCCGTAAACCCTCTGAGATCCTCGCCTGAGGGCGAAAAGAATCACTTCGGCCAAACGAGGCCCGCCGCGGGTGGGCACAAAAACAATCGGAAAGGTGTGCATCATGGGGAATGCAACAAGACGAAACCGAATCGGAAACTCCCATGCAGGGGAAACGATCTGCGTCCTGTCACGCGGATTTTTCGGCATGGAGAAGCTCAGCGCCACCACGCGCATCATCTTTAATGCGCTCTATTCCTTCGCCCAGAAGAAGGATGCAAGGGCGGAGTTCACGTTCTCGGAGCTCGCCGCTCGCTATCACATTTCCTATGCCTCCGTCTCCCGCGGCATGAAAAAGATCTACGACTTCTTCAAGAAGGGCGAGACCCCCTGCACATATGCGCTCAAAGAGGAAGTGCAGGTGCCCGAGCTCTATATCTATATCCCCGATTGGCTGCGCTTTGCACAGTTCCCTACGGAGAACGGCACGGTGGATCTCACCCACAACCAGATCCTGATCCTCTCCTACATCATGCACCAGAGCAGCCACCTCAAGCGGTGGAACAGGACACAGGCGGGGATCTCCCGCGACCTTGACATCTCTCCCTCGACCGTCTCCGAAGCGATCACGCGCTTCGACCGCCTCGGCATCCTCTCTGTGCACTGCTCTTCCGCCGTGCGCAATAAGGCAGCCAATCACTATGAACGTACCTTCTACACCCTCAATTATGAGCTCTTGGGCGAAGTCAGGGAGCAGACGATACATAACCTGAAAACACTCCCGCGCACCGTCCGTGACGCCGATGCACGCACGGACAGGGAACGCTTCTACGCCGCACGCAAACGCGTCGCATGGACGCACGCAAACACCGTCAAAAGAGCGCTGGGACAAGATTATCTGGATCTCGAACGCGCTGTCTCCGAGCTCGAGCTTCAGATCGCCAAGGCACAGCATCAAAAGGAGCTCGCGTCCGTCCGCGCGCTCATGGAGCGGCGCATGGAGATACGCAGGGCAATGCGTGACTTTTTGCTCTCCCGCGGCTATACCGAGGAGGACCTTTCGCCGCGCTTCGTCTGCAAAGACTGTGAAGATACGGGCGTCAGAAAGGACGGCACGCTCTGCAATTGCTATCTTCCGCCGTCCCCGGGAGGCAAACCATGACGCACATAGCGTGTTTCCCCGTAGCAAACAGAATCGAACCGAAGACCCTTGAGGAAAGGTAAAAGAGCGGATCCCCATACCGCTCTTATCGCCGTTCCGAGAGATACAAAGTCCCGTCGCGTGAAAGCGTGGCGGGACTTTCCATATAGAAAGGCCCTTATCGTTTCCGAACGGTATTCTTATCTCCTCCGAAGAGAAGGCGATCAGAATCGAAGGGTAAAGGATCAGAATCGAATACAATAATGATGAGAATCCTGTGAACGATATAAAGATAACCGTGATGATGCGATACAGCCGTCTTGAACGTAACCAAGGGAGAGAAGGCGGGGCATAATTAAGAACACTCGAAAATTTGCCAGAAGGCAAATTTTCGAGAAAGAAAGCGGTGAGACATTATCAATAGCATGGGTGTGACCGAACACCCGCGCGGGTGCCTTCCCCGCCTGCGTCTGCCATGAGCCGCGTTGCGGCATCCCGTCAGCCGCAGTCGGTGACTCCACCGCGCGCGGGTCGTAAAGGACAACACAGACCATTAAAAACGCCTGCCGAGCCATATGCGACGCAGATATCACCGCTTCAAAAGAGCCACGGCCTTTGATTGCCTCGGCAAAACGAGAACCACCACCCACCGCAGACGGACAGACAGCCCCGCGGCGGACAGGCGGAAGAGAGCGGAGGACGCAGCTCCTGCGGCGTCTTTTTTATCAGAATCAGCGGGGGAAGAATTGGGAAGTGAGCGCAGAGACCCTCAAAAAGACCCCTTAACTGTGTGTAGTTGAGGTGATTGTTGCGCGATCCGACGGCGTTCAAATCACGTCTCCTCGACCAAAAAAGGCACGGATATTGCTCCGTGTCTTATTTTTTTGCTGTGAATATTCCCATGAACGACGCCCATCTTTGACGCCCCATCGGGGGCGCGCGAGAATGCGGCTGAGGGGGGGTTGAACCCTATCCCCCGCTGCGCGGGTACTGTCTCGGGCGGGTAGAGTCCCGCCCTACTTCGCGGCAAGGCCGCTCGTGCCGCGCTTCGTGTAATAGAACGCGCGCGGGGCGACACGCCGCCTACGGCGGCGGCTCAGGATGACCGTAGAACGCGCGCGGGACAGGATGACGCGGGACGCGGGGCGGGATGACCGTAGGACAGGGTGAAGATGGAACTTACTTGACCGAATACAAGAGGTCCGTGTAGGTCGGGATGGGCCAGAAGGCGCCCGCACAGAGTTTCTCCATACCGTCTGAGATCCGCCTCACCGCCTCCATGTCGGGTACGATGACGTGCGCCGTCTTCTGCGCCGCGGGGATATTGCCCGCGGGCATCTCGGAAAGGTCGGCCGCGAGCTTCTTCACCGCGTCCGAGAGGGCGTCGTTCATCTGGGAAAGCTGCCGCACGAGCGCCGTCTCCGTCCCGCACGGGAGCGTATCGGAAACAGTCTGTTTCGCCGTGATGACCGAGCACAGTTCCGCGATATATCTGTTTACGGCGGGATAGATGTCCTGCCGCACCATATCGATGAGGGTGAGCGCCTCGACGTTGATCGCCTTCCTGTAATACTCAAGGGAGATGTTTGCACGGGCAGTGAGTTCCTTCTCGGTATATACCCCCTGTCGCACGAACACGTCCACATTCTCCCGTTTGAAGAATACGGGCACGGCGTCGGCGGTCGTCTTGTTGTTGCTCAGTCCCCTCCGCTCCGCCTCGGGCTCCCAGTCGGGGCCGTAGCCATTATAATTGAAGATGATCCGATAATGCTCCCTGAGCAGTTTTTCGGTATATGCCTTGCACGCGCCGACAAAGTCCTCTGCGCCCGAGAGTGCATCCGCGGCGTCCGAGAACGCCTGCGCGGCGATGGTATTGAGGACGATGTTGGGGTCCGCGACGGAGGCCTGTGAACCGAGCATTCTGAACTCAAACTTATTCCCCGTAAAGGCAAAGGGCGAGGTACGGTTGCGGTCCGTCGTGTCGATGGGAAAGATCGGGCTCTCGGGCACGCCGATGGACCCCGGCACGGGCTTCTTCGGCACATACTGTCTGCCGAGCACGATGCTGTCGACGAGGGCGCCGAGCTGATCGCCGAGATACACGGAGACGATCGCGGGGGGAGCCTCATTCGCCCCTAAACGGTGATCATTGCCCGCCGAGGCGACGGAGGCCCGTAAAATATCCTGATAGGTATCGACGGCGGCGATCACGCAGGCGAGGATGAGCATGAAACGGGGATCGTCCTCGGGGTCATCCCCGGGATCGAGCAAATTCAGCCCCGTATCGGTGGAGAGGGACCAGTTGTTGTGCTTGCCCGAGCCGTTGACGCCCTCAAAGGGCTTTTCATGGAGCAAACAGACGAGGCCGTGTCTGCGGGCGACCTTCTTCATGAGCTCCATTGTGAGCTGGTTATTGTCGACGGCGATGTTCGTCGTCGTGAAGACGGGGGCGAGCTCGTGCTGGGAGGGGGCGACCTCGTTGTGTTTGGACTTTGCAAAGATGCCGTACCGCCAGAGCGTCTCGTCGAGATCCCTCATATATTCGGAGACACGGGGCTTGAGCTGTCCAAAGTAGTGGTCGTCGAGCTCCTGCCCCCGCGGCGGGGGTGCGCCGAGCAATGTTCTCCCCGTGAGAACGAGGTCCTTTCTCCTGAAATAGACGTCCTCGTCGATGAGAAAGTACTCCTGTTCGGGCCCTACCGTCGCCGCGACCTTTCTGCACTCGATGCCGAAGAGCTTCAACAGCCGCTTCGCCTGCAAATCGAGGGCGGTCATGGATTTCAGAAGGGGCGCCTTTTTGTCGAGCGTCTCGCCCGTATAGGAGACAAAGACGGTCGGGATGTAGAGGGTCCCGTCCATGACAAAGGCGGGAGAGGTCGGATCCCACGCCGTATAGCCGCGTGCCGCGCTCGTTGCCCGCATCCCGTCCGAGGGGAAAGAGGAAGCATCGGGCTCGCCGACGATGAGATCCTTCCCCGTCAGTTGCATGATGGCCTTATCCCCGACGGGCGTGACAAAGCTGTCATGCTTGGAGGCGGTAAGATTGGTGAGGGGCTGGAACCAGTGGGTGTAGTGCGTTGCACCCTTCCCGACCGCCCAGTCCTTCATTGCCGCGGCAACGTCGCCCGCGATGGAGACGTCGAGGGGCTCTCCCCCGTTGATGGTCCTGCGGAGGGAGGCGTACACCTCTGACGGGAGACGTTTTTTCATCACTTCGTCGTTGAAGACGTTTTCGCCGAAATATTCCGTGACGTTCATATGCACCTCATGTGTCCTTCACGGTCATTATATGATTTTCCCGCTTTTAAGTCAAATGTTTGAAAAATTTTTCGGTTTTCCCGCCGATTCTGCAAAATCTTACAAACGTTTTACCGTTTTTTGCAGATTGGACGATGTTTGACGGCCGTGGCCGCGGGAGGCGGGGGCATTGCCGATGATACGATACCCCCCACCGCCCTTTATAATGGCGTCATCCTGCCCCGCGCCTTCATACCCCCTCCCGTCCCGCGCCCTCATACCCCCTCCCGCCCCGCGCGCGTTCTATTACACGAAGCGCGGCACGAGGAGCGTCAGCGACGAAGTAGCGGAGCACGCATTCCTTACGCGTCATCCTGAGACAGTGAGTATTACGAAGTCCGAATCGTAAGTTTCGCCCCGCGCGCGTTCTATTACACGAAGCGCGGCACGAGCGGCTTTGCCGCGAAGTAAGGACCCGAAGAACGGAGTCCGCCCCTCGGCGCCCCTGACAGGCTATTCACTCAAAAAATCCTCGCGTCTGAGCTCCGTGCGGAGCTTCTCGAGAGCGCGCTTTTCGATACGAGAGACATAGGAACGGGAGATCTTCAGCTTCAGCGCGACCTCCCGCTGGGCGAGCGGCGCATCCCCTTTCAGGGCATAGCGCATACAGATGACGGTCATCTCCCGCTCGTTCAGGATCTTCCCGATCGCCGCCATGAATTTCTCCTGCATGATGCTCTGCTCGACGCGCCCGAAGACTTTATCCTCCTTCTCAAAGAGGAGATCCATGAGGGTGAGCTCGTTGCCATCCTTGTCGGTGCCGACGGGGTCGGAGAGGGACATATTCCCCTTGTGCTTCTTGCCCGCGCGGATGAGCATGAGGATCTCGTTCTCGATACAGCGTGCCGTGTACGTCGCGAGGCGGGTCCCGTGCCCCGGTTCATAGGAATTGATTGCCTTGATGAGCCCGATCGAGCCGACGGAGATCATGTCGTCCGTCTCCGCCGCCCCTGTGTACTTTTTGACGATATGTGCCACGAGCCGCATATTGTGCCTGACAAGCATATCTTTGGCATATTTATCCCCCTGCCGTGCCAGTGCGAGGTACTTTTCCTCATCCTCCCGCGACAAAGGTTTGGGATAGGACGTCCCGTCCGAGATCCCTCCCGTAAAAAAGAAAAGCCGCCCGAGGACGGCATAAAAGAGTTCCAGCATCTTCCACCTCTCCCCATTATATGTAGGGAGGAATTTGTCCTATGCACCCGCCCGCGGCGGGGGATATGCAGATATTTTGCTTGACATTTCCGAACGGCGTTTTTATAATAATAGGTAATCATAAAATTGGAGGCCAAGATGAGAATTCTTGCAATCAACGATATTTCCTGCGTCGGGAAATGCTCCCTCACTGTTGCCCTGCCCGTCCTCTCGGCGTGCGGCGCGACAGTGGACATCCTCCCTACCGCGCTCCTCTCCACGCATACGGGCGGATTCAAAGGATATACGTTCCTCAATCTCGATGAGGAGATGAAAAAGATCTGTGACCACTGGGAGAGCCTCGGGCTCAGATACGATGTCATCTACAGCGGATATTTGGGCAGCCGTGCGCAGATCGAATTTGTAAAGGATGTAAAGCGCCGCTTTCTGAAGGAGGGCGGGAAGGTCGTCGTTGACCCCGTGCTCGGCGATAATTTCAAGTTCTATGCAGGCTTTGACGAGGAATTTGCCGCGGGGATGCGCTCCCTCTGCGCCGAAGCCGATTACATTCTCCCCAACGAGACGGAAGCATATCTGCTCACGGGCGAGCGGGATTATTCCAAGGCGCTCGCCGCCCTTGCAGCGTTCTGCCCCCACCCCGTCATCACGGGCGCAGACACGGCGGAAGGGTATTTTCTATATGCCTGGGAGGATGGAGAGTACAGGATGCCGCTCAAAAAGGTGGAAGGCAACTTCCACGGCGCGGGGGACGTGTTCGCCTCTGCATTCTCGGGGTGCATCGGCGGAGGTTACTCCCTCAGGGATGCCCTCTCCCTCTCGACGGAGTTTACTTACCGCTCCATTCTCCGTACGGCCGAGGAGGTCGAGGATAAGAAATACGGCATGAATTATGAAAAAGAACTGTGGATCCTGACGGACGCCTTCAAGGGGAAATGAGCCGCCTACCGGAAATCCTGAAATTTCCAAAAAAATTTACGCTCCCGAAGTTGCATAACTGCGGGAGTTTTGCTATAATAATCATGACACCTGCGGTGTACGGAGTTCGGAGAAAACGTAATCCACAAAGTTTTTTCGGGAGCACACGTCGCACGGAGATAGGCAAGGTCTGTACACGGTACGGAAATCCCGATGCTTCGGCGCTGCGCACCCACCTGCGAGATGCGGGTTAACCCTTTTTCGTTCTGCGGCACAGGCGGATGTCCTTTTTTTGCTTTTTTCAGGTATGGAGAAAAAAATTTTCCGTTTCGCGTTGAAAATCGGTTGCAAGATTCTTTTGGGTATGGTATAATCACGTAGAAGTCAGGGAAAATACGGCCTTGTGGTCAAGCGTAAGATAAGCGCCCTCTCACGGCCTATCGGGTTCGCCCCGCGCGCGTTCTATTGCACTAAGCGCGGCACGAGCGCCGAAGGC
>CANQLW010000023.1 GCA_947624805.1 uncultured Clostridia bacterium
TCCGTCACGGCGAAGCCGTGACACCCACCCCTCAAGGGGTGGGCAAGGGGGGTGACGAGCAAAGAAATCGTTCGAAATTAAAGCAAGAAGACAAGGATAAATCGAATGCTCTGCACCAACTGCGGGAAAAATCCCGCGCAAACCTATTCGCTCAGGACGAAGGAGGGCGAAAAACGGCTGCTCCTCTGTCCCGACTGCTATAAGCGCCTGTACGGTGAGCGGACAGACGGGTTTTTCTCGACCCTTCTCGGCGTCGTGGATGGGGAGAGAAGGGCCTGCCCGACCTGCGGGGCGACCCTCGAGGAGTTCAGGAAAACGGGCCTCCTCGGCTGTGCGGATTGCTATACCGTCTTCCGCGAGGAGCTCATCCCCACCGTTCGGTTCATGCAGGGACAGGGGCGGATCAAGCATGAGGGCAAGGTCCCGAGCGCGGGCGCAAAGGCAAAGTATGACAGAGTCCGCGCCCTTGCCTATGAGCAGGAAGCGCTCTTAAAGCGGCTCAAAGAGGCGAAAAACGCGGGGGACGACGTCGCCGCCTGTGCCATCAAGTTCCGCCTCGACGCCATCAATAAAGAACTCAACGGAGGGGACGGCACATGATCGGCACAGACCTCAATACCTATGAATGCGTCGCCGTGTCTTCCCGCATCCGTCTTGCACGCAACTTTGCCGATTATCCCTTCCCCGACAGGCTCCTGAAAAGCCCCCATGCCGAGGAACAGGCGAGCGAGATCGTCCGTCTCATCGCGGCGGAGCTCAACACGCTCGAGGATTTTGACCTCTATGACATCGGCACGCTCACCGACGAGACGGCGGCATATCTCGTCGAGCGCAACCTCATCAGCCGCGACCTCGTCCGTCACAGCCGTATCTCCGCGGCGCTCATCACCCCCGACGAGAGCATCTCCGTCATGATCAACGAGGAGGACCACATCCGCGCCCAGTATTTCATGAAGGGGTATGACCTGAGAAAGGCGTACGAGCGGATCACGGGCATCGATGACGTCATCTCCGAGTCTATTCCCTTTGCCTTTGACGAGACGTTCGGCTATCTCACCGCCTGTCCCACCAACCTCGGGACGGGGATGCGTGCCTCCGTCATGCTCTTCCTTCCCGCCGTCTCGCGGCGGGGGCTCATGAAGAGCATCGTCCCCGAACTCACCCGCCTCGGGCTCACCGTGCGCGGCGCCTCGGGCGAGGGGAGCGGCGCGGAGGGGGACCTCTTCCAGATCTCCAACGAGGTGACGCTGGGACGGTCGGAGGGGGAGATCCTGTCCGCCGTCGAAAAGGCGGTGACGATCGTCGTCGAGCTCGAACTCAAAGAGCGTGACAGGATGAGGATCGAGGAGGGGATCACCCTTCAGGACCGCATCATGCGCTCGTACGGGATCCTGACGAACTGTCTCACGATCGACATGAAAGAATTCATCAGCCGTGCGGCGGACGTCAAACTCGGCATCGCGCTCGGGTTCTTCGGCACAGACGAGCCCGAGAAAAAACTCGGCTGTATCGACGATCTCATCGTCGCCATGCGCCCCGCCAACATCAACCGCGTCGGGGGAACGAGGACGGAGGCCGAGCAGAACATCTATCGCGCGGAATTTATCAAAAAGATCATCGGAAAGTCCCTGACCACCGTATGATCGGAGGAAATCGTCTTGGATATCTCTAATTTTTCCAATCATCTGCGGCAGATCCTTTCCGAGGCAGACCGCGCCGCAAAGGAGTACGGCACCAACTACATCGGGAGCGAACATCTCGTTCTCGCCATGCTCCGCGTCCCCGAAAGCACCGCGGGACGGCTTCTCAAGGCCTCGGGCGTGGAGTATGAGGCGTACCGCGAGCATTTCCGCCGCGCCCTCTCCCACGACTCGACGGGGAAATACGACTTCACGCCGCGTACGAAGTATATGCTCTCCCTCGCCAAGGAATATGCCATGCAGAACGAGCGCTTCGGCCTCCTCGTCGGATCCGAGCACCTGCTGCTCGCCGTCCTTACACGGGATGACTGCCTCGCCGTCGACATCCTCCGCAGGCTCGGCATCGGGCTCAAAATGCTCATCGCGAGGACGGAGGCGTTCATCGGCCCCGCGGACGACGGGGACGACTTCGGGCAGGACGGCGAAACGGCTACCCCCGCCGAAGAGGAGAACACCCCCCCGACGGGGGAAGTCAGACATCTGAAACCCTTCGTATTCGACGATGAGGACACCCGTCAGGAGGAGACCGAACGCAACCCGATCGATACGGCTCTCCTTCCCTATGGGGTGGATCTCACGAAGAAGGCGCGCGAGGGGAAGCTCGACCCCGTCATCGGGCGGAGAAAGGAGATCGAGAAGGTCATCCAGATCCTCTCGCGGCGGACCAAGAATAACCCCGTGCTCGTCGGTGAGCCGGGGGTCGGCAAGAGCGCGGTCGTCGAAGGGCTCGCGCAGGCGATCGTCTCGGGGGAAGTCCCCGAGCTCCTCAGCGGCAAGACGGTATTCTCCCTCAACCTCACGGGACTGCTCGCGGGGACCAAGTACCGCGGCGACTTCGAGGAACGGCTCAAAAACGTGGTGGATGCCGTCACGGGGAACAGCGACATCATCCTCTTCATCGACGAAATCCACATGATCGTCGGCGCGGGGAGCTCGGCGGACGGCAGTATGGACGCTTCCAATATCTTAAAGCCCATGCTCGCCCGCGGGGAGTTGCAGACGATCGGCGCGACCACCCTCGAGGAATACAGGAAATATATCGAGAAAGACGCCGCCTTGGAGCGTCGGTTCACCCCCGTCATCGTTGAACAGCCGAGCGTCGAGGATACGATCGTCATCCTCAAGGGGCTCAGGGATAAATATGAGGCGCACCACGGCGTCGTCATCACCGACGAGGCGATCGAGGCGGCGGCGCGGCTCTCGGACAGATACATCACGGACAGATTCCTGCCCGATAAGGCGATTGACCTCATCGACGAGGCGGCGTCCCGTGCACGGCTGAATGCCTATAACGGCCCCGCGGAGATCCACGACCTCGAGGACAAACGGATGCGCCTGAGCGTGGACAGGGAGAAGGCGAAAAAGTGGGGGGAGAGAGAGAAATACGACCGTCTCACCGAGGAGATCGATGCCCTCACCGAAGAGATCGACGGGATGAAACGGGACTGGCAGCTCAAGCGGAACATGACCCGCGTGAGCATCGGGACGGAGGACATCGCCGCGATCGTCTCGGGCTGGACGGGCGTGCCCGTTCTCAAACTCACCGAGGCGGAGAGCGAGCGGCTCCTTCATCTCGAACAGGAACTGCACCGCCGTATCGTGGGGCAGGACGAGGCGGTCCGCGCCGTCTCCAAGGCCATAAGACGCGCCCGCGCGGGGCTCAAGGACCTGAACCGTCCCATCGGCTCCTTCATCTTTGTCGGGCCCACGGGCGTAGGCAAGACGGATCTTTGCAAGGCGCTCGCCGAGGCGATGTTCGGCGATGAGAAACTCATGGTCCGTATCGATATGTCCGAGTATATGGAGAAGGGGTCGATCTCGAAGCTCATCGGGGCGCCCCCCGGGTATGTCGGCTATGACGACAGCGACGGCTATCTCACGGGCAAGATCAGGAAGAAACCCTATTCGGTCGTCCTCTTCGACGAGGTCGAAAAGGCACATCCCGACGTCTTCAACCTGCTCCTCCAGATCCTCGACGACGGACGGCTCACGGACAGCAAGGGCAGGACGGTGGACTTCAAGAATACCGTCATCATATTGACTTCCAACGTCGGGGCACACGCCGTCAAAGAGCCCACGCTCGGCTTCGGTTCGGCGAGCGCGGAGAGCGAATACGAGAAGATGCGGCAAGATATCGACGAAGCGCTCAAAAAACAGTTCCGCCCCGAGTTTTTGAACCGTCTCGACGACGTCATCGTCTTCCATAAACTCACCAAAGAGAACGCCGCGGACATCTGCGACAGGATCCTCTCGGGGCTCAACCGAAGGTTGGAGGGGAAGGAGATCCGTCTGAGCGTGACGGCGTCTGCAAAGGCGCTCCTCGTCAATGAGGGGTATTCGGATGAGTACGGCGCGAGACCCCTGAAGCGGGCGGTGCAGCGGCTCGTCGAGGACGCCCTCTCCGAGGAACTGCTCAGCGGCCGTATCCGCAAAGGCATCGTCATCGTCGACGAGCGCGACGGCAAAATCGTGTTTTATCAGTAAAATCCTGCGAAAACACCCCCTCACCGCCCTGCGGGCGGACCTCCCCATCAAAGGGGGCGTCGCCATCCCCCTTGCCTGCCCCCACTTGTGGGGGGCGGGTGGCGCGGCAACGCCGCGTCAGGTGGGGGTTGAGTTCCCCCTCCGCGGGGGTATTTTTTTGCCGTTATCGGCAAAAACATCGCATAATCAAGATAAACACAATTGACTTTTTGCCGATAATGTGCTATACTTTCGGCCGAGGTGAAGCGGAATGCGATATTTGTCTGTGGCAGAGACGGCGAAGAAGTGGAATTTATCCGAGCGGAGCGTGCGGAACTACTGTGCGCTCGGGAAGATCGAAGGCGCGTTTTTGACGGGCAAGGTGTGGAATATTCCCGAGGATGCACAAAAGCCCGACCGTATCAATAAAAAATCGGCTGCCCCGACCGCATTGTCGGATGTGCTCGCGGCCGAGATGAGGGCAAAGCTGTCGGGGGGTATCTATCATAAGGTCCAGATCGAGCTCACTTATAACTCCAATCACATCGAAGGCAGCCGCCTGACGCACGACCAGACGCGGTACATCTTCGAGACCAACACGATCGGGGCAGACGGCGCCGTCAGGGTGGACGATATCGTCGAGACGGCGAACCACTTCAAGTGCATCGATCTCATCATCGAAAACGCCAAAAAACCGCTCACGGAGACATTCATCAAGGAACTGCACCGCACGCTCAAGAACGGCACGACGGATGCACGGCAGTCATGGTTTGCCGTCGGCGGCTATAAAAAGCTGCCCAATACCGTCGGCGGCATGGAAACGGCGAGCCCCGAAGAAGTTCCCCGAAAAATCAGGGAATTGCTCCATGCTTACAACGCCGAAAAGGAGAAGTCATTCGACGATCTTCTGGATTTTCATTACCGTTTTGAGTGCATCCATCCCTTTCAGGACGGGAACGGCAGGATCGGTCGGCTGTTGCTCTTCAAAGAGTGTTTGCGGTGCAACATTGTGCCGTTTATCATCGATGAGGGGATGAAATTGTACTACTATCGCGGTCTGAAAGAATGGAAAAGCGAGCGCGGGTATCTGCGTGATACCTGCCTCGCCGCACAGGATAAATTCAAAGTTTATCTGGATTATTTCAGGATAAAATACTGACGCCTGCTGAGCCGCGTGCCCGCCGACATTGTCGGCGGGCACGCGTGTCAATGGACCCCCGCAAGGGCGTCCAAGCTCACTATGAAATTTCCCAGTCGATGGGGGTAATGCCGTGGGAGACGAGGTAGGCGTTCGTCTTCGAGAAATGGCGGCAGCCGAAAAAGCCGTTATAGGCAGAGAGCGGCGAGGGGTGCACGGTCTCGAGAATGAGATGTTTCTCCGTGTCGATGAGCGGCTTCTTCTTCCGTGCATTTGCCCCCCAGAGGAGAAAGACGAGGTGCTCCTTCTCGCGGGAGAGCAGTTCGATGACGGAGTCCGTAAACCAGCTCCAGCCGCAGTTTGAGTGGGAATTTGCAACGTGTTCCCGCACGGTCAGGGCGCTGTTCATGAGGAGCACGCCCTCTTTTGCCCATTTGGTGAGATCGCCGCTCTTCGGGGTCGGAATGCCGAGATCTGTCCCGAGTTCTTTGACTATATTTTCGAGGGACGGGGGTTTGGGCGTACCGTCCCGTACCGAAAAGCACAGCCCGTGCGCCTGCCCTTCCTCATGGTAGGGGTCCTGCCCGAGGAGCACCGCCTTGACCTTTGCATAGGGCGTATAGCGGAAGCAGTTGAAGATATCGTACATATCGGGATAGACGATATAGTGGGAATACTCATATTTGAGAAATTCCCTGATTTTTTTATACCGTGCATCCTCAAAAAAGGGTTGCAGAACTTCGTTCCAATCACCTAAATCTATCATATGGACTCCAAAATTTCAAGATATTTCCGCAATTCTTTCTTCGCGCCTTCGAGGTCGTGCGCGAGGTAGTTTCCGCATTCCTCGCGCTTTGCGCCCGGGACCTCGGAAAGGGACAGCGCGACGGGAATGCACTCTTTGAGGAGCGCGAGGACTTCCCCGTAGCCCAAATTCACGGTGAGAAGATAGAACCCCGTGCGGCAGCCCATGGGGCCGAAGTAGACGATGTTGTCCTTTTCGCGGCTGTTGCGCAGCACCGTCGCCATCATGTGTTCGACCGAATGGAGCGCGTCGGGGGTGAGAAAATCGCCCGCGTTGGGTTTTTTGAACCTCAGATCGAAGGTCGTCACACCGTTTTGGGGCGGGAACATATGCAGGCCCGGCTGTAAGATGTCGTGATTTTTTTGAAAGGAAGGGATCTTTTCCATAGGTTTAGTCCAACCCCTCCAAAATCTCTTTCAGATGTGCTTTCAGGCTCAAAAGGGCGTAATTGCAGTTTTTGCGGAACTGCTCCGCCGTCGAGCCCGAGCCGTACACGTCCGAGATCGCTTTCACGCTTACAAAAGGCACGCCTGCATACTTGCACACCTGTGCGATCGCGGCGCCCTCCATATCGCGGATGTCGCAGCCGAGCCCGAGGAGCAGGGCATGATCGGCGGGGGAGTCGTCAAAGCGGTCCCCCGTGCCCAGAGCGCGGCGGGGGAAATCGAGTCCCGCGGGGCAGTAGAGGGGCAGAAAGTTCTCCGTCTCGCCGTCGAGGGTGCCGACCTGCCCGCCGTTGATCTCGTGAAGATCGAAGTCGTACTGCACGGCCTTGCCGATGAGATAGAGCCCGCACATTTCGGTGGTATCGGGTTTCAATCCGCCCGCCGCGCCGAAGTTGAGCACGACGTCGGCGCCCGCCGCGATCGCGGCGCAAGCCCCCGCCGCGGCATTGACCTTCCCGACGCCGCAGGTGACGAGCGCGATCTCACGCCCGAACGCCTTGCCGATGTGCAGCGTCTTCCCGTACATGGTCCTGATATTTTCGATCTCCATCTGATCGAGCAGGAGGTCTGCCTCCCTGTCCATAGCGATCACACAACCGATCATATTTGCCTCCTATCTGATGATGACGCCGTAGCCGCAATTCGTTTCAAACAGCAGTTGCAGGAAATGGCGTCTGTAAGTTACAAAGAGACCTTCGTCGAGCATGGCAAGGATCTCCTCTTCGGTCGCCCACTTCGCGTCGCAGACTTCCTCTTCCTGCAGGACGAGGGAGGAGAGCTGCGGCTCCGCCCTGACGAGGAAGACGTCGTCGAATCCGCTCGAAAAATTGACCGTGAAAGCGGGACGGGGGAGGGGAAGGGAGAGCCCGAGTTCCTCAAAAAGTTCCCGCTTTGCGGCGTCGGCCGAGCTCTCGCCCGCGATGGCGCTCCCGCCCGCGGTGATGTCCCACAGCCCGCCCGCGCTCTTGTGAAGGGCACGGCGCTGGATGAGCATTTTTCCTTCCGCCGAGAATACGGCGATGTGCACGACGAGGTGGTATTCCCCCGCGCCGAGCGGCGTCACGTCCCGTACGGCAGTCCTGCCCGTGGGGCGGCGGTTTTCATCATAGATATCCCAAAGTTCCATAGTAGTTTCTATTATAACAACTTTTCGGAGATTTTGCAATCGAAGGAATACTTCTTTTCGGGAACGCGCATAAAAAACACAGAAAAGGAGGTTCAAATGAATCCGTTTGAATGCAAGCCGCAAAAGGCGGACAAGATTTTTACCACATGGAACAAAGTGCTCGTCAAGCCCTACAACAAGAACGAAGTCGACCCCTACACCCGTCTCAGGGTCATTCTGATGTCGGGAACGGAGTTCGAATCCGTGCGTCTCTCCAACTCCTTCACCCGTATGTGTGCCAACAACGACGTCCGCCGCCGTCTTGCCTATATGCGCCGCGGCGAGCAGATCCAGCAAAAGCGCGTCGCGAGCCTCAAACCCGCCAATGAGAGCATTCTCGAGCATACGATCGGCTACGAACAGCTCGCCGTCGACCTCACCGCCAATCTCGCCGTCACCGAAAAGAACAGCTATGTGAAGAAACAGCTCGACTTCGCGCTCCTCGAAGATTTCGACCATTTATATCGCTATTCCGACCTCATGGAGCTCGAAAAGGCGGGGGATCCCAAGAAGCTCGTCGGGGACTATACCGAGATCATGCCCGGCCGTCCCACCGTCGCTGAGTACCGTCATCCCCACGACGACGTCAATTTCTATCTCAATAACTTCCTAAACGACCTCAAGACCAAGCTCAACGTCAATATCATCACCGCCGCCGAACAGCAGACGATGAATTTCTATATGAACGTCGCCAATCTCTATGCCTCTCCCTTGGGGAGAAAGCTCTATAACGAGATCGCCATGATCGAGGAACAGCACGTCACGGGCTACGGCTGCCTCAAAGACCCCACGGCGACGCCCTTTGAGTGCCTTCTCATGAACGAGTACACCGAGGCGTACCTCTATTATTCGTGCTATGAGGACGAAAAGGATGAGCGGATCAAGAAGATCTGGGAGATGCATTTCGAGGAAGAAGTCGCACATCTGCATGAGGCGGCGGATCTTTTGAGAACGTATGAGGGAAAGGTCTGGCAGCAGGTTCTGCCCGAGGGCGGGGAGTTCCCCGAGCTCTTGAAATTCCGCTCGCAGAAGGAGTATGTGAGGGAGATTCTGAAGAGCGTGCGGCTCACGGGCGTCGAAGAGGGCTGGGAGGAGCTCGACAAAGTGCCCGACAAGTTCCGCTATTTCGGCTACAATGCGAAGATCAACGGGGATCCCAAGACGGTGGGGACACATATCGTCATCGACAAGGCGATTTCCGCGTTCAAGTACGACTATCGCATCCAGAACAAGGAGCACCCGATCAAGGCCCTCGCCGACCGGAAGCGCGACAACGTCGACATCGCCCGCGTCAAGGGCAAGTGAGCGCTCCGCGCTTGCCTGCGCGTCTCTTGCCCCCTGCCCCTTGCCCACCCCTCATTCCGCCCGCCCCCTCGTCAGGGGGCGGGGTAGGGGTGGGGGTTTATTCCAATCACGTCATTCCGCCCCGCGCCTCTTGGCGCCCCTTTCAGGGGAGCTGGCGCCGAAGGCGACTGAGGGGTTCTCCCTCGGTCATCCCGCCCCGCGCTCTTTTCTGCGTCATCCTGCCCCACGCGCGTCGCTTCTGCGTCATCCTGAGCGCAGCGAAGGATCCCGAAGAACGTAGTCCGACCCTTGCCCCCCTCATTCCGCCCGCCCCCTTGTCAAGGGGGCGGGGTAGGGGTGGGGGTTTATTCCAATCACGCCCCCATATCTTATCAAAAAAGCTCAACGAACGCATCGAAAAGATCGAATACATCGCTATAAAACGCGCAAAAAATAACCGCCCATTGCGACCAAGCTACGACGGTTATTTTGATAAAAAGTAACTCACGGAGCTGACCGCTAAGCAGGGTCAACCCTTGTTGTGGTTTTATTATAACCTCTTTTTCCCGTTTGCCAACGGTTTTGCGGGATTTCTTCGGATTTCGCTTATCTTCCTTTCCTGAAACGGGGCGTCCGCGGCAGATTTGCCGCGGACGCCTCTCTTTTTATGTCTCATTACTCTTTATCGTCCAATAAATAATCGACCGTTACTCCGAAATATCGTGCGATTTTCAATAAATGATCTAAATCCGGCTCTCTGCTCCCTGTCTCCCAAAAGCTGATCGTTTGGTTGCAAACGCCGAACAGTTCGCCCAAAGCACGTTGCGAAATGCCTTGCTCAAACCGTAATTCTCTTAGTTTTTTCCCAAAAACATTCCCATACACAAAAAAATTTTACTACGAAATGTAGAAAAACGCTTGACTTCCTACATTTTGTAGGATATAATCTCAGTATCAACGCTAAAAAGGAGAAAAATTATGAAACAACCAAAGACAAGATTTTGGGCATCTGTGCTGTTGCTTATGGCGATATGTTTGCCGATGTGCTTTTTTGCGGGATGTGACTCGGGAGGGGATAAGGTATCCGAATTTTACGATACCGTTGTGGAGTCGCAGAGTCATCTTGATATCATCGCCGACAGGATTTATTCCTATTGGTATGATGCTATTTATAATGATAAATATTTGGGCGATATCAACATTGCGATCTCGTCGGCATTGAGTGCCAGCAGCGACAATGTGGATTTCGTAACTTCAAATGAGGAAAAAATTCAAGCGCTCTACAAAGAAGTGCGCGATTCCGAGCTGAAGAGCGAGATCAAGGATGTTATGTCGGCTTATAGCGATTACTATGAATTGGTCATGAATGTCAGCGGTTCCTTCAATACATATTCGGCAAACAAGGAAACCTGTAAAAAGGCGCTTGCGACCGCGCTTAAGAATCTTTCAATGGAACTATAAGGCTCAGAGTATTACAAAATAATCGCCCTCTCCTTTGCGGAGAGGGCATTTCTTTCGAAAAACGGGATCCTTTTTTGTTGTTTCGGGGTGACGGTGGCAGGCGCCGAAAACCTTAAATCCGTCTGCTCCGGGCGGGTCAGTCCCTCTTTCACGATCATCCCGCCTCGCGCTCTTTTCTGCGTCGTCCTGACTCCCCGCACGTTGCTTTCGCGTCATCCTGAGCGTAGCGAAGGATCCCGAAGAACGGAGTCCGAAAAAGCTCCCCCTTGGGGGGGAGCTGTCACCGTAGGTGACTGAGGAGGGGAACTCGGCGCCCCTGTAGGGGAGCTGGCGCCGAAGGCGCCTGAGGGGTTTAACCCCTTCGCCTTTCGCTACGCTCAAGACACTGTCTCACGCGAGTGGATTCTCGCGTTTGGTCAGCATTTGCCCGCATATATGGGCAAATGCCTTCGAATTTTGCGCGAAAAGTTCACTGGACTTTTCGCAGAACGCAAAATTCTACCCTGCAAGGGGCAGCGAAAATGCGGTGATGGTTCGACAAGCTCACCATGACGATTTTAGAACTCGTTGCCCCCCCCTATCCGTTGCCTCGCCTCCTCCCCCCCAAAGGGGGCGCCGAGCCCTTTACAAATCAAAGCAAACGTGCTATAATCGGCTCATGGTCATTTATTATACGACGGAAAAGACCGAAAGCGGGGAGTTCCTCAAAAAAGTCCTCAAAAGGCACGGCGTGACGTCGCAGGTCCTCTATACGCCGAACGGCAAACCCTACCTCGCCGCAGGCATAAAGTTCAGCCTCGCCGATACGGACGGCCTGATCGCCGTCGCGGTCGGGGGACAGGAAGTCGGGCTGGACGCCGAGCGCCGCAGACCCCGCAATATCGCCGCCGTCCTCTCCCGCCTCACGCCCGCAGAGAAAGAAGAGGACTTTTTCGAGCTCTGGACGGCGAAGGAAGCCTACGTCAAATATCTCGGCGGTACGCTCGCCCGCCTTCTCCCCCTTCTTGAATATAAAAAAGGCGTCCTGTATTGCAAGGACGCACCCGCCGATGTCTTTCTGAATCATATCGATCTCGAGGGCTGCACGGTGTGTGTCTGTACGGCGGAGGCGGAAAATATCTCCCTCAAAAAACTCTAAATCTCATACCATTCTCCCTCCTGCGGAAGGATCGCCGCGGCGTTGGGGAGAATTTTTTGTACCGTCGGGGCGAATTTTTTGAGATCTTCCCTGTGGGTGAGCGGGGGGAAGGCGTCGTCGAAGTGGTCGGCCATGACGGCTTTGGGGCGGAACGCCTTCAAAAACCCGATCATGTATCGATGCATACGGCTCCTGCCCTGATAGGGGAAGACGAGGAGATCGGACTCCTGCGGGTACATCACATCCTCGTCCATGCCCGCCGAGCCGAGCACCGTCACGCTCTTTTCTCCGTCCGAAATATGGAGGGCGTAGATATCATTGCCGAGCAGTTTATACCGCCGTGCCCCGTTGAGAAAGGCGACGGCGTCTTTTGCCCTGAGCCACGTCCGCGGGGCAAAGGTGACCCTGAGCACGGTGGGGGCGTCAAAGACGCAGTGTTTGCTCTGATAGGTATGCACGATGAACCGTCCGAGACGGATCTCCTCGTTGGGACCGCAGGCGATCATATGGTCGGTGTTGAGCCCGTTCTCCTCTGCACGGGTGATACCGCCCTCGGAGACAAAGACGGGCGTCGACGTGCCCTCGGTGAAGGCGTCGATGTCGGCGAAATGGTCGAGATGGGGGTGGGTGATGAAGATCCCCTGTGCCGACCTCGCCTCGTCAAGGGGGACCTGAAAGAGTTTCGGATTGTATTTTTTGAGATACGGATCGATAAGGATCCGCTCATCCCCGCTTTCGATGAGGAGCGTGGCGGTCCCGTACCATTTGATGCGCATTGTCGTCTCTCCAACGTGATACGCAGAAAATTATATCATTTCGTCACAGGGTTGACAATCTTTTTCGGGGGTCAAGGCAAAATTTTCTTGCCGTAAAGTGCATACGGACGCCATTTTCCGCATGGATCATGCGCAATTTGGTCATACTTCAGGCATGAGAAAACTGTACATCCTGTTATTGGTACCGATCGCCCTCTTCGCCGTCCTCTTCACGGGCTGCGACGCAGAGGAAATGGGCTCCCTCAAGGACATTTCCAAACCCTACACGGGCATCTATGAATGTGAAAAACTCCTGCTCGGCGGGAAGGATTATACGGACAGCTTCCGCTCCTTCACGGTCGAGCTCAGCGGGGACGGGAGCTTCTCGCTCGCCTATGAGACCGCAGAGGGCGGAAGGGGCGGCCTCGGCGGGAATTACTCCCTCGATACGGAGAAGGGGGAGATCACGTTCACGGGCAAACAGGGCGCCCGCAGCGTGAGCCATACCTTTCCCTATGAAAAGGGGAGCATCCTCGTCGATTATAACTTCTTCGGAACCCTCTTGCACGCAGAATTTTCCATGCCGTAAAAAACTTGTAAAAACTTGAAACAAATGTTTGCGATATTTTGATCTTCGTGCTATAATGGGGGCATGAAGGTAGATGTCGTACCGACTCCCGTGCTCACCGCCGATCAGGCAGAGGCGATGGAGTTCATCGAGGAGTGGTTTTTTCATCTGAATACGCAGATCTTTGTCCTCTGCGGATATGCAGGCACGGGAAAGACCTTTCTCGTGGATCATGCCGTCCGCAAACTCGGGCTCGTGGCGGGGGAGAGCGCCGTCTTTGTCGCTCCCACGGGGAAAGCCGCCTCCGTCCTGCTCCGCGGCGGCACGCCCGCGAGCACGATCCACAGCCTGATCTATACGAGGGAGGAGGACATCGAGGTGGATGAGAACGGGGAGGTCATCTCCGAGCGTTTTCTGCGCTTTGTGCTGAAAAGCTCTCTCCCCAAAGAGATCGAACTCATCGTCGTGGACGAGACGAGCATGGTCTCGGACGAGCTGTTGAAAGATCTCCTGTCCTTCGGCATCAAATGCCTCTTCTGCGGCGACCCCGCCCAGCTCCCGCCCGTGAATGGGAGCAATACGCTTTTGAGTATGCCCGTCATCACCTTGACGGAGATCGTCCGTCAGGAGCGGGACAATCCCATCGTCAGAATGGCGGAACGGGTCCGCGGGGGGAGTTTTTTACCGTATGGAAGATACGGCGAGAACGCCGCCGTCATACGGAAGAACGCGCTCACTCCCGAGGCGCGGCGGGAGCTCCTCATGCGGGCGGACCAGATCATCGTCGGCACGAACAGGACGCGGCTCAGGCTCAACCGTGAGATCAGGGAGTACCGCGGCATCCCCGCGGAGACGCCGCTCCCCGTCGAAGGGGAGAAACTCATCTGCACCCTCAATGACTGGGGCAAGACGCTCGACGAAGAGGGGAATTTCCACCTCGTCAACGGCATCATCGGGGATTGCTTCGACGTGCGGGAAGGGGAGGACGGGCTCGGGATGCTCGATTTCCGTGCGGATTTCCTCACGAGGACGGTCGCGGACCTGCCCTTTGACGCGGGGATCTTTACGGAGGGATGTTATCTCCACGGCTACGGCGCAAAGGCGTGCCGCCTCGCGGACGGACGGATCGTCAGCGAGAACAATACCGAAGCGCTCAGGAGCGCCAAAGTGAAGCGGGAAGACACCGTTTGCCGCTTTGAGTACGCCTATGCGGTCACCTGCCATAAGGCGCAGGGGTCGGAGTACGACACGGTCGTCGTATTCGACGAGAGCAGGCTCTTTTCGGACGGCAAGGAATGGTTATACACGGCGATCACCCGCGCCAAAAAGCACCTTGTAATTTTGCGGTAAGAATCTGTGCGATTTCGAACGATTATTTCGAACGATTTCTTTGCTCCGCCCCGCGGACGCGCGCTGTAGACGCGCCCCTCGCGTCATTCTGAGCGAAGCGAAGAATCTCGCGGGGCTTCGCAAATAAATACGTTCGAGGAAAGTTACGTTTTTGTCCTCTTGGGTCAACCTCTCATTCGCGCGACAAGACATTAAGCCGAAAGGGTTCGGCAAATTGAGTCGCCCACGGCGGAAGTGAATTCCGCCTAAGGCACATGATTTAGAACTTGTTTCGAACGATTTCTTTGCTCCGCCCCGCGAATGCGCGCCGTAGACGCGCCCCTCGCGAAAGGCCTACCCTCTACGGGGGGAGGCTCCGCCGAAGGCGGTGGTGGGGGGATCTCGCGGGGCTACGCAAATAAATACGTTCGAGGAATGTTACCCTTTGGGATATTGAGTCATCGTCGCGGTCGCTCTCCCCGACATTATGGTTCCCGTGGGGTACCAAATTGAGTCGCCCACGGCGGAAGTGAATTCCGCCTAAGGCACATGATTAGGGAACGGCACCCCCTCAGTCCCTCGCTTTGCTCGGGACAGCTCCCCCTCAAGGGGGCGCCAAGTCCCCTCCTCAGTCACCTTCGGTGACAGCTCCCCCCAAGGGGGAGCTTTACCCCCTCCCTCGGGAGGGGGGTAGGGGGGCGGGGATTATGCCCACCATATTCTTGCTCTCCTACAGGGGCGCCGAGAGTCCCCCCTCAGTCATCTGTGGGCAAAACGTCAACCTCGGAGGAGCTTTACCCCCCTTCCCGTAGTACGGGAAGGGGGGTAATTTTCAGGTCTTATATGGGATGCCCTCTTCGTAATAGGCGAGGGCGCGGTAGTATGCCCGCCAGACGCTCCGCTCATCGAGGTAGGCCTGCCGCTCCGCATGATAGCGCTTCTCATCTTCGAGGCATTGCTCCTGAAGAGCATGGACCTTCCAAGGGAAATCGGCGCCGCAGATTGCGCGGGAAAGCTCCTTCCTCTTGCGTGCATTTTTGCTCCACAGGACCGCAAATACGATGATATACACGAGACACATTGCCGCATATACATATGCGGTTATGACGGTCGCGTCGCCGAAGTTGATTTCGGTTTCTATCATCCCCCATTCAGGCAGATAGTGGGGGATTTTTGCCTTGCAAATGATGGCTGCGGCGCTGAATGCCACAAGGAAAAATGAGACGAAGGCGAAAGAAACCGTCCAGACAGACCACAGCTTCGACCATGTCTTCTTGCCGCGCCAGTCGAAGCGCTCTGAATGCGGCTTCCGATCGTACTTTTTACCGAAGATACAGCCGAGGATCACGATGAGCAAGGCATAGATGCCCCAGAGGCTATACGCCATGCTCCGGGAACGAACGGAAGCGGGCCACATGAGCCACGAGGACGGGAGCAGTTGGTTGGGCGTGAAATATCCCATTCCGAGCAGCTCCCCGACGGATTCAGTTTCACTCAAAAATATCTCTTCGAAGCTCGGTAAGATGCACTGGCGCAAACAGCGCAGCAGCATAAATATGACGGCCGAGAAGATGATGATCAGATTTCTTGCCCTTGCATTCTTTTCGATCTCCGTCTGAAGCTCGGTGGTGCACTCCTCAAAGTTATATTGCGGCCCTTGCGGCTTTACGGGTTTCTTTTCGGGTGGTACGGGCGGCTCTGTTTCGGCGCGATACTCCGCCTTGATCCGCTCGGCCTCCGCCGTTTCGACGGGGAAAATCCTCGCCGAAAATTTTTGCAGGAGAAGCGCCGCAGCCGTGCACAGCCCAAAGAGCAGGGAGAAGACGAGCACGCAGACGGTGCCCGATCCGGGAGATGTGATCGGGTCGCTCACGGCGCCGCAGAGGATGCAGCAGAGCAGGAGATCGATCAGATAAAAGGCACAGATCCCTACATCGAGAAGGGTGCAGATGCGTACCGTTCCCACTTTTTTGACGCGAAGAGGAACATAACAACGGAAGGTGGCGGCGGCAGCGGCAAGGAGGATGCCGAGCACGGCACACACGATGAGCCCGATACATACCCTCACGGCCAAGACCATGCCTTCCGGCGCCGTCTCCCCCTCGGCGGCAAACTCGGCGAGGCTGTTCCCGTCCGCCTTTTGTGCCAGAGAGACGAAATTGTAGATATTTCCGAGTCCCATGCCGAATGTCGTGGCGACGGAACCGAGGAACATCAGAAAGAGGAGCACGGAGAACAGCGCAAAGAGCAGGGAAGGGACATAGGGCAGGAGGGCGCAGACCTTCATCACGATCGGGGAACCCGTACTGCGCGGCTTTTTCGGCGCGGGAGCGGGCTCTTCTTTGACAGGGTCGGGCGCTTCCGCGGGCTTGGGCGCCTCTTTTGATCCGGGCGGGAAGGCGCCGACAGGCGTGCCGCATACGGAACAGAATTTTTGCCCGTGCGAGAGCGGCGCACCACAGTTGGGACAGACATCGGACGGGGCGGGCGTCCCGCATTCGGGGCAGAATTTACCGTCGAATTCCGTTCCGCAGGTTTGACATTTGTACATTTTTTCCTCCAAGACATCGTATTATTTTCATTATATAGACAAAAAATGTCTACGTCAAGTGATTTAGATGATTTTCGTCTAAAATTTGCATATGAAGATGTTATTTGCAGAGCGATTGCATGATCTTCGGGCCGAGCGGGGACTCACGCAGGGCGAGCTTGCGAACGCGCTCGGCACGTCGCAGAGAAGGATCTCCTATCTGGAGAAGGGGAAGGTGGAGCCCGATCTGGCGCTTTTATGCAAACTGGCGGAGTTTTTCTCCGTCTCGCTTGATTTCCTCGTCGGCCTCAAAGACTATTGACCTCGGAACGCTCCCTTGTCACCCCTCGGGGTGATTTTTTTGACGAAATTGCCATCCTGCGCATGGCCGTTACCCCTCCGTGTGGCCGCGTCATTCAGAGGGAGTGAAGCGACCGAAGGATCCCACGGGGCGTTGACTTCGTACATGGGATTCTTCGCATGCGCTCAGAATGACCGTGTTACCCTTGCTTCCCCTCACAGGGGAAGTACCCGCGAAGCGGGGGATAGGGTTCATAAACCCCTCAGTCACTCACTGCGTTCGTGACAGCTCCCCTATAAGGGGCGCCAAGGGGGCAAATTGGTCATCCTGAGGGAGCGAAGCGACCGAAGGATCCCACGGGGCGTTGACTTCGTACATGGGATTCTTCGCATGCGCTCAGAATGACCGCACATCCCATGGGATCCTTCGCTCCGCTCAGGATGACACGGGGGGACTCTCAGAATGACCGTAAACCCCGTTCAGCATGACCGCAGTGTCTTACGTCATGTCCGCGGGGCGCAAAAAGGGCCTGCAAAAACTTGACTTTTGGGGAAGAAAGGCATACAATAGAGAAAAAATCGGCAGGGTAGGCATATAAGATAAAAAAATTCCTGCCGAAAGGAAATCTTATGTCGTACAGAACACATAATTGCAATGAACTCCGCGCGTCCGACGCGGGGAAAAAGGTCAAGATCGCCGGCTGGCTGGACAGTAAACGCGACAAGGGCGGCCTGCTCTTTGCCGTCCTCCGTGACTTCTACGGCACGACGCAGGTCGTCGCCGAGTCCGAGCCCTGTCTCTCACAGCTCCGCGACATTCCCACCGAGTCGACAGTCTCCGTCGAGGGTACCGTCGTGCTCCGTTCCTCTCCCAATGAAAAGCTCCCCACGGGGCTCATCGAGATCGTCCCCGAAAAGGTCGAAGTGCTCGGGCGCCGCATGACACAGGCGCTCCCCTTCGAGGTCTCCCACTCCACCGAAGCGGGGGAGGATGCAAGGCTCCGTTACCGTTTTCTCGACCTGAGAAATTCCGCCGTGCGCGACAAGATCGTGCTCCGTTCCGAGATCATCGCCGATCTCCGCCGCCTCATGACGGAACAGGGCTTCATCGAGATCTCGACGCCCATCCTCACGAGCTCATCCCCCGAGGGCGCACGCGACTATATCGTGCCCAGCCGTATCTACCCGGGTGAGTTCTATGCCCTGCCGCAGGCGCCCCAGCAGTACAAACAGCTCTTAATGTGCTCGGGGTTCGATAAATATTTTCAGATCGCGCCCTGTTTCCGTGATGAGGACGCCCGTGCAGACCGCTCCCCCGGGGAGTTCTACCAGCTCGATATCGAGATGGCGTTTGCAGAGCAGGAGGACGTGTTCGCCGTGCTCGAAAAAGTGCTCCCGCCCGTCTTTGCAAAGTACAGCGGCTGGGAGGCCGACAAGCCCCCGTTCCGCCGTATTCCCTATCTGACCGCGCTCGAGGATTACGGCACAGACAAACCCGACCTTCGCAATCCCCTCATCATCAGGGATGTGACCGCTCTCACCGTCAACTGCGGGTTCGATCCCGTTATGCTCAAACACGTCAAGGCAATCGCTGTGAGCGGCGTCAACGTGCCGAGGAAGTGGATCGACAAGACGGCGGAGGAGTTCACCATAAAGACGGAAGGCGGCAAGATGTACTGGTTCAAGCTCGACGAGAACGGCGTTCCCGCGGGCGGGATCGCAAAGTTCGTCGCAGAGAATGCCGATGCATGGAAACAGGCGCTCGGCGCAGAGAAAGACGTCTTTGTCGCCCTCGTCGCAGAGGATAAATTACAGGACGTGCAGAAGAGAGCGGGCATTCTCAGAACGATGCTCGGCACGGGGCTCGGCCTTCTCGAGAAGAATGTGTACAGATTCTGCTGGATCGTCGATTTCCCCATGTACGAGATCGGCGAGGAGAGCGGACAGCTCGAGTTCTGCCATAATCCTTTCTCGATGCCGCAGGGCGGGATGAAGGCGTTTGATGAGGACCCCCTCGAGATCCTCGCCTATCAGTATGATATCGTCTGCAACGGCGTGGAGCTTTCCTCGGGCGCGGTGAGGAACCATGACCCCGAGATCATGCTCAAGGCGTTTTCCGTCGTGGGGCTCGGAGAAGCGGAGGTACGGGCGAAGTTCCCCGCTCTCTACAATGCCTTTGAATACGGAGCCCCGCCGCACGCAGGCGTCGCGCCCGGGGTGGACAGGATGGTGATGCTCATCGCCGATACGACGAACATCCGCGAGGTCATCGCCTTCCCCATGAACGCCAAGGCGCGCGATCTGCTCATGAATGCGCCCTCGCCCGTCGAACAGAAACAGCTCGACGACGTGCATATTGCGATCAAGAAAAAATAAACCACACAGGACGGAATTTTCCGCCCTGTTTTTTCGCTCGATTTGTTTTTTCGTCCGCGCTCCTTGTGGGCGCGTGCTCCAAAACAAATGCAAGCGAGGAATGTCTTTTTTTACAGCGTCATTCTGAGGGAGCGAAGCGACCGAAGAATCCCGAGGATTGAAATTCGGACTTCGTTCTTCGGGATCCTTCGAAACTTGCTCATCGGACTTCGTAATGCTCACTGTCTCAGGATGACGCGGAAGAGAGCGCGGGGGTTCGGGATGACGCGGGGGGTAAGGCGCGCGCGGGCAAGTTCCAAAAAAATTTTTTCATAAAATCGGTGAAAAATCTTGACAATTGTGAACAGATATGTTAAACTATCCACAAATCATTGCGGGATTCCTGCCCCCATGGGGGCAGTTCGTCATGAAATGACGAACTCAAAGCTCCTATCGGTCGGGAATTCTCCAAGCAGTATAAGGAGAAAAAGGAGCTATGAACAAGACAAAAAAGCGCTCATATGTCGTAGTGCTCTTTGCCCTCATCTGTGCACTCGTCCTCACCCTCTCGCTCGGCGTGATGTCGGCGTGCGGGAATGAGTCGGCAGAGACGGAGAGCGGCGCATGGTACTACGGCGCGGCAGTCCCGTCCGATTTCCTCGGACAGGAAGGAGATTATTACCTCAATACAACGACCCTCGCAAGCTATAAAAAGACAGCAGGCGGATGGTCTACGTTGAGCGTGGAAGAGGGCAGCAGTTGGCTGTACGGAACGGGAGTCCCCACAGAGGAAGAGGGCACCACCAACGACTTCTATCTCAATACGAAAACAGGAGATCTCTACCAGAAGAGTGAGAGCGGATGGGGAGAACCGATCCTCAAGCTCTTCGGGACGAACGGAGACGGTGTCATGTGGTTCTCGGGGGAAGCCGAACCCAAGGATTCAAGTGATCTTGCCCTGAAGGCACTCCAAGAGGGAGATTTCTATCTTCAATATCCCGA
>CANQLW010000024.1 GCA_947624805.1 uncultured Clostridia bacterium
TGCCTTAGGCGGAATTGACTTCCGCCGTGGGCGACTCAATTTGGTACCCTACGGGAACCATAATGTCGGGGAGAGCGACCGCGACGATGATTCAATATCCCAGAGGGCGACATTCCTCGCTCGCATTTGTTTTGGAGCACGCGCCCACAAGGCGCGGACGATAAAACAAATCGAGCGAAATAATCGTTCGAAATCATCCTCTCTTCGAAAACTCGCATCCGCAATAATTCTGGCGGTAGAGATGATGCTCCCGCGAGAGCGCGATCGACTGCTGATACCCGCCCCGTTTTTTGAAATCGGAGGGAAGGTATTCAACGCCGTACTTCTCCGCCATCGCGAAACCGATGGCATTCAGCGCCTCGGCGTCCTTGAGCGGGGAGACGGTGAGCGTCGTCCCAAAGAGGTCAAAGCCAAGCGTCTTCGCCGTCCGTGCTGTCCTTTCGAGGCGGAGCGCATAGCAGCGTTTGCAGCGTGCTCCCCCCTCTTTCTCCCCTTCATAGCCGCGGGCAATCTCACGGAACGCCTCGGGTTCATAGTCACAGTCGAGGAAATCGGCGAGCCCCGTCTCCCGCAAGAGCCTGATCTGCTCCCCTTTGCGGCGGAGATACTCCTCCTCACTGTCGAGATTGGGGTTGAAATAAAAGACCGTCGTCCTGAGCACGGGCGCGACCTGTGTGAGGCAATAGGAAGAACAGGGCGCACAGCAGCTGTGGAGGAGCAATTTCTTCCCCCCGTGCGTCCCGAGGATCCCGAGCATTTCCTTGTCGTAATTGCGTTGGTTCATCGCAAGAGGGCGTCCCGAACGGGGAGATCACTCCTCTTCGTCGCCGTCACCGTCGAGCTTTGCGGCCTCGTCGGCGTCCTCGAAGTCCTCATAACGGTTGCAGAACTCCGCAAACACCTCGTCGAGCAGGGCGTCGTCCTCGATGGTCTCGAGCTCTTCGTTGTCCTCGTCGCCGACGATATGATAGATGGCGATCTCCTCGCCCTCATCCTCATCGCCCTCCTCGGGCGCCTCGACGGGTGCAAGGGCGATGTACCACTCCCCCTTGTACTCAAAGGTCATGAGGTGCTCGAACTTCAGCGATTTCCCGTCCTCGTCCACGAGGGTGACGACGCTGTCGTCATCGTAGTTGTTGCTTTCTTCGATCATAGTTTGCCTCCCTTTCTCTTCGCGAGGTACCCCTCAAGGATGTACGCCGCCGCGAGAGAGTCGATATTTTTTTTCTTTTTATCCTTTTTGGTACTGATCCCCATTGCGACGAGGTCCTGCCGTGCCTGAAGCGTCGTATAGCGTTCATCCTCGGTGCAGACGGGGATCTTGGTCTGTGCCGTGAGCGCCCCGATGAAGCGGCGGGTGCGTTCGGTCTGGATGCTCTCCGTGCCGTCGGCATTGAGGGGCAAGCCGCAGACGATGACGTCCGCGCCGCGGCGTTCGGCGATCTCTGCGAGCGCTTTTGCGTCGGCGAGGAGATCGTCCGTGCGGAAATAGGTATCGCCCGGCATCGCATATTCCCCGAAGGGATCCGAATACGCGACGCCGATCCGTTTCATGCCGATATCGAATGCAATGATCTGTACCACATCGCTATTGTAACATATAAATGCTTCTTCGTCAACCAAAACCGCACGGAAAGGGCATGACCCGCTGTCAAAGAGGTCCCCTGCCCCACGAAAAAGGGCGCGGCGTGTGCCGCGTCCTCATCATCATTTCTTGCTCTTCTTTTCGGCCGTTTCTTCCTTGGGGCCCTGCTCGCCTTTGAGCTTTTCGTCCATCATTTCGTCCATTTTCTGCATCAGCTCGGCCTGGCTCTTCTTGACGAGAGACCGTGCCTTATAGCTGTTTGCAACGATGAGCGCGCCGCCGACCATCCCGAGCGCAAGACCGAGACAGAATAACTTTTCCATACATTCCTCCCTGCTTACAGTTTGTGAGGGAGGGTCCCGCTTATTCGGGCTTCTCGCTGCGTAATTTTTCCAGTTCCGCCCTGAGCCGCTCGTTTTCCTGCCTGAGTTCGATCGCCAGACGGGAATAGAGGGCGTCGATCTCCCGCTCGAGCCTGCGCTGGAGCAAGCTCTTTTCCTCGGCCACGCCCGCCTCCCGCGCCGCTCGTTCCACCCGCTCGGGCTGCTTTTTCAGGAGATTGCGGTACTTATTCTGCATACGGAGCATGAGTTTTTCATCCCCGCCCGAGACGTTCATGATGGCGCGCCGCACGGACAGTCCCTTCTTCCGCTCGGCGAGTACCTTTCTGAGCATCTCGTCCGTCTCCTCCTCCGAAAAAGGTCTGATCTTCCCCGCGGAGAGATTTTTCCCCTCGAGGATGCGGGACACCCTTCCGTCATCCCGTTTTTTGAGGAAGGCGTAGTAGTAATTCCGCACGCTCCCCTTTGCCCTGCTGTGCTCTCTGCCATACGTTTCAAAGAGATAGGAAAGGGTCTTCCCTGCATTCTTGCCCGAATAGATGTACTCGATGAGCCCCGTCGCTTCCTCTTCCGTGTAACCGTTGATTTTGTTCATAACGTCACCTCTCGCAGGGGATTTTTGACATAATTTTGTCCCCTTATACATCTAATATCAATATGCGAGTGATTTTTTTGGCGGAAAAGCCCTGTGCGCTGACGGTCAACGGCGCTTTCCTCGGCACGGTGGACGGGTTCGAGCGGAGCGCCGAGGTCGACCCCTCGGACGGGGTCTTCTGCGAGTTCCTCCCCGTCGGCTACGCGCCCGTACGCTTCCGCCTCGACGAAAACTTCCTCATGGATCCCCCCGAACAGGTCAGGCTGTACTTTGTGAGAAGCGGCGTGGCGGTCCTGTGCCATTCCTTCGTGAAGAGCGACGTCTCGCTCACCGTCCTGTGGCAGGAAAGACTCGGCGGGACTCTCCTCACCCTCTGTATGCAGGGAAAATTGCAGCTGAACATCGAGAACGAGACGGGATTCCACATCCTTCCCCTGCCCGAGGAGCTCATCGACTGCAAGCCCTTCCTCTGCGGGGAGATCTATCTTCTGGAGGGCAGCGAGGGGTTCGTGCTCTTCGGGCGGGACGGGACGCTCAAAGTGAGGACGGAGGGAAAGGTGCTCGAACGCGGCAGAGTGCTCAGGGCGGAAGTCCCCTTCCGCGACAGCCTCGGGCATACCGCCCTCATGGAATGGCGGGACGGCGTCCTCGTCGGGTGCACGATCCGAAGCAAACGGGAACCGACGGACGCAACGTTCGCCCTCGCCCTCTTCGAGAGTGCGCTCATCGGCGCCGACTGCACGCCCTATCTCGCCGATCCGCTCAAGGCAAAGGCGGGAAAGCTGAAAACCTTTCTCGGGGAGTATTCCTCCGTCGTCCTGACCGGGGACCCCGCCTGCGTGGGGCTCGTGTTCGAACGTACCCCCCGCATCTATGATGTGCGATACTTCCACGTGACCGTCACCGACGGCAAGGTGAGCAATATCAAGGAAGAGGAATAAGAGTTTGAATGCATTTTTTCGAACGATTTCTTTGCTCGTCACCCCCCTTGCCCACCCCTTGAGGGGTGGGTGTCACGGCTTCGCCGTGACGGAAGGGGTGTTGCTCGCAAATAAATACGTTCGAGGAAACCCACGTTTGCGTCCTCTTGGGTCATCCTCTCATTCGCTCGAAAGGACATTAAGCCGAAGGGGTTCGGCAAATTGAGTCGCCCACGGCGGAAGTGAATTCCGCCTAAGGCAAGTTATTTGAGAACGAACCCCCTCCCCTACCCCTCCCCCTTAAAAAGGGGGAGGGCGGAGATGGGGCGGCGCCCGCGCGCTCGCCCTCTTAAAAGGGGGCAGGCAAGGGGGAGGGCGGAAGTAAGATGGCGCCCGCGCCTTGTGGGCGCGTGCTACCGCGCCATGCCCCTCCGCGTCATCCTGACCCTGAGCGCAGCGAAGGGGAAGGATCCCGAGGAACGGAGTCCGAAAAAAAACTCCCCTTGCGGGGAGTTTTTGGATTTGTTCCGAATCAATATTTGGTGACTTTGACGGATTCGATGATGATGGGCATCTCGCGGGGGACATAGAAGGTCTCCGTCACGCCGCCCTTTCTCACGCTCTCGAAGTACTGCGCAATCTTGGCAAATGCCTCGATGTCGGCATGGTGGTCGAGCGTGTCGAGCTTGATGTCGTTCCTCACTTCCGTGAAATTGCTCTCGTCAATGTCGGCAGTCTCCTCATCATCCACAAGCGTGCCCTTATAGGCGTCGATCGCGTCGAGAAGAGGCTTGAGCTGGTCGTCATAATATTTCGCCTTGCCGAAGACGGCATACTTGGAATCCAGACTCGTATTGGAAGCGCCGAGGTAGGTATAGAAGAGCGAGGTCGCGCTGTTGGTGGAATAGTAAGCCGTCTGCTCCTTGTCGCCGCCGTCGTTGTTCTTGCCGCCGTCGTTGCGCTCCACCGTCACCTGAATGTTGCGTCCCGCCGTGGATTTGTCGGTATAATACATGACGAGCGCGCCGCGGGAATGGGTGTTTTCCCGCCCCGCCTCGTTCACGACGTGGTTCTCCTCGAATTCCCCGTAGACGGTGTACAGAGGGGTCTTTTCGCCGTCCTCGACATAGTAGACGGACTGGCTGAAGGGGTGACCTTCCGCCTCGAGCTTTGTGACTTCGGCGAAGTAATCCTTCTCCTTGAGCTCCCCGTCCTCAAACGTGTACCCGCCGCCGTACATTGCGGTCGAGGTATAGTTGTGGATGCAGGTGCCGTCGTAATAGCCGGCGTCCGCGAGGTCGATAAAGTGCTGCGTCGTCTGCGGCGCGTCCGAACGGGAGAGTTTGTACTCCACTTCATAGGTATTGCCGTTGAAAGAATAAGTGATCGTGACTTCGGGGTTGCTGCTGGTACAGCCTGCAAGCATCGCAGCTGCGCTTACGGTAAGGACAGCGGCTGCGCCGAATGCAACGATACGGTGAAGTTTTCTTTTCACAGGATGATCCTCCTTTGATCAATACTATTTTACCCATTATTTTCCTTTTCGTCAAGTACTTTCTGTGACATTGGCATGAAAAAAACCGACCCGACGGTCGGTTTTTCGCTCATTGTGATGATTTTCAGCCTGCGGTGACGACTGCGCCGAAGGGAGCGCAGGAAAGTCTGGCAAACTTGAAGGACTGAAGCCCGAAGGGGATCCCGATGATCGTGACGCAATAGACGATGCCGAGAAAGAGATAGGCGAGGACGAGCGCGAAGCCGCCGAGGATGAACCACAGGATGTTCATAATGGCATGGCGGCCGAAGTTCGTGGCGATCTTCTTTCCCATGGGCCAGAGGGACAGATGTGCAAATTTGAAGCACTGACGCCCGAAGGGGATCCCGATGATGGTGATGCACCAGAACAGTCCGAGGAAGAGCCAGACGAGCGCCGTCTCGAGACCGCCGAAGATGAACCAGATAATGTTGCCGATCGTTTTCATGTTTCTCTCCTTTTTTTGACGGTTTTATACCGTTGTTTTCTACTATTATATTTGATGAATCGAAGAATGTCAAGATGTTTGTCATTGTTTTTTCATCGGACCCGAGAATTTTTTTGTCCCGCCCCTTTGCGTCATCCCGAACCTGCCAAGGGGGCATTATCCCCCCCATTCGTCTGCCGCTTCGCGGCATCCACCTTCCCCCCGTAGGGGGTCAGGCCTTGCCCACCCCCCTACCCCCCTCCTCAGGAGGGGGCATAAGCGCGGCACGAGCCCGTCAGGGCGAAGTAGGGCGACCCAATTTGCCGAACCCCTTCGGCTTAATGTCTTCTCGAGCGAATGAGAGGTTGACCCAAGAGGACAAAAACGCGAGTTTCCTCGAACGTATTTATTTGCGAGCAACACCCCTTCCGTCACGGCAAAGCCGTGACACCCACCCCTCAAGGGGTGGGCAAGGGGGGTTACGAGCAAAAAAATCGAGCGAAACTAAAACTCTCTATATATCCGTAAACGGCTCGTCGTCGTGGGGGGCGGAGCCGTCGAAATCGCCGTAGGGCTCCCCGCCTTGGCCGTTGCCGTCCTGCGGAGGGTGATACCCGCCCGCACCGCCGTACTGCTGTTGTTGCCTGCGCTGGTATTCGCGGAAGCGCTCCTGCATCCATGCATCATAGTCCATCGGCGCGTTGTTCCTCACGGCGAAGAGCACGAACCCGCGGAAGGGCAACAGCGCACACAGAAATGCCATGACGAAGGGCCCGCGCGCGTAATACTTCTTAAAGAAGGCAAAGAACAGCACGCAGAACAGGAAGATCACGACGAAATTCCATATATCAAAGACGATCATGAGGGCAAGTTCGGCCGTCGGAAGCCAGCGGAGCGCGACGGGGATGGCGTCAAGCACATACTGCGTCCCCGTGATGACCCTCATATCGTTATAGGTCTCAATGGTGAGCGTGTTCCAGTCGGGCCGCAACAGCACAAGCTGTACCGCCACAAAGAACGCGCCGACGAGCACAAACACCGCCTCTGCAATGGCAGCATACAGCCCGATCCGCTTGCATTTGATCCCGAGGATATTCGTCTCCCCCGCGATCCTCCCCGCAAGATAGGTATTGAGGAAGGGCACGAACGCCATCCATGCAAACCGATCCCCCGCGCGCTTTGCGATCTTGTAGAGCCCGAAGCCGCCGAGCAGATGCTCAACGAGGTAGATCCCCGCGGCGACACTGAGAATGATGATCTGCAAGCGCATCTGAACGCTGCAATAGCTTACGATATCTTCCTCGACCTTGATGGTGAAGAACTGCAAGATCGTTTGGGGAATGTTCATCCAAGCGAAAAATTCCATTTATCCCTCCTGCACGCCGAAGAGCGGCGCGTCATATTCGACAGTTTCGAGCATGAGCCCCTTTGCGGGCATCGTCTTCGAAAGGCAAGTACGGTTCCCGCTTGCAAGTGCAGCTTCGAGCCCCGCCGTGCTTTTCCCGAGTCCCACGGCGATGAGCTCCCCCGCGAGAATTCGTACCATGTTGTATAAAAACCCGTTTCCCGTGACATAGATCTCGGACATGGTATAGAGCTTTTCCGCCCTGACCCTGATTTCCACCGAGAAAACCGTCCTTACCGTCGTCTTTGCGGAAGAGCCCGCCGCACAGAACGCCTTGAAATCATGTTTTCCCACCACCATGTCCGCCGCCCTTTGCATGGTTTGCAGACATGGTACCCCCAAAATTCTTACGGCGTAACGGTCGAGGACGGGGATCTCCGCCGCCGCGGTATAGACACGGTAGCAATATGTTTTGCGTTTTGCCCCCCGCGTGCAGTCGAATCCGTCGGGGGCGATACAACTCTTATATACCCTGATGTCGGGCGGAAGAAACGCGTTCAGCATCAGGCAGAGTTTTTCGGCGGGAAGGGCCGTTTCGGCGTCGAAGTGGCAGACCTGCCCGAGGGCGTGGACGCCCGCATCCGTTCTGCCAGATGCCGTCACGCGGGTGGGCGTGCCGAAGAGCTCCGAAGCCGCCCGCTCGAGCTCTCCCTGTACGGTACGCTCCCCTTTCCCCTGCCTCTGCCAGCCCGAAAAGAGGGTACCGTCGTAGCCGAGAAGAAGGGCGTATCTCATAGAATGCCTCCGATATAGATCCTCAGGAGCACGACCCCCGCGATCATCCCGCCGAGGAGCAGGAAGACGAGGAGATCCCGCCATGTAAAGTGCATCTTCTTGTATTTGGTCCTTGTCCTGCCGCTCATATAGCAACGGGATTCCATCGCCTCGCCGAGGTCGTCCGCGATCCGGAAGGCGGCGAGGAAGAGGGGTACGAGCACGGGCACGAACGCTTTCACCCGTTTCACGGGTCCCCCGCTGTCGAGGCTCGCCCCGCGTGACTTCTGCGCATCGGCGATACGCTCCGTCTGCGCCGAGAGTTCGGGGATAAACCGGAGGGCGATCGACATGACGTCGGCGAGCACATAGACGGGGATATGCATCCATTTTAGGGGGGTGAGCAGGCTCTCGAGCCCGTCCGTGAGGGCGACGGGCGTCGTCGTATAGGTGAGCATCGAGGAGAGCGTCACGAGCAGGATGAGCCGTGCAACGAGGAAAAGCGAGACGACGATCCCCCCCTGCGTGACAGAAAAGATCTTCCATCTCCAGTAGACGGCGGGACCCGCCCAGTAGACTTCTTCGCTGCGGTTGAAAAGGATATTGAGCGCCGCCGTAAAGATGACGAGGAACAGGATCCCCTTGACCGCGCGGAGCACTTTCAGGATGGGCACTCTCGAGAAGAGGATAACGAGGAGGAGCACGAATGCACACACGGCGAGGCCGTAGAAGTTTTTCGCGAGGAAGATCGCGACGATGTAGCCAATGAGGAAGAGGATCTTCAGCCGCGGGTCCACTTTATGCACGAAGGAGTCGACGGGATAGTATTGTCCGAACGATACGTCTTTCATTGCGCCCCCCTCTTTGCAAGCACGGCACGGACGAAGTCATCCGCCGTGAAGTCGCAATCGATGCCGATCCCCCGCTCCCTGAGTGCAAGGCAGAGCTTTGCGGTGAGCGGAATGTCCAGCCCGAGGGCGCGGAGTTCTTCCGTCTTCAAAAAGAGCGCGCGGGGCGGGAGAGCGCAGACGAGCTTCCCCTCTGCAAAGACGGCGGCACGGGTGCAGTTCTCGGCAATCTCGTCCATGTCGTGCGAGACGACGATGACCGTCTTGCACCATGTACTGTGAAGGCGGTGCAAAAGCGCCATGATCTCCCTTTTCCCCAAGGGATCCAGCCCCGCGGCGGGTTCGTCGAGAATGAGGATCTCAGGCTTTGTGACGATGACCCCCGCGATCGCGGCGCGCCGCTTCTGCCCGCCCGAGAGATCGAAGGGAGAGGCCTCTTTGACGGCCTCATAGTCGAGCCCGACGATCCCGATCGCCGCCTTGACCGCCGATTCGATCTGCTCCTTTGTGAGTTCTTTCTCAAAATTTTTCAGCCCGAAAGCGACATCGTCGAAGACGGTTTCGGCGAAGAGCTGCGCCTCGGGGTACTGGAAGACCATGCCGACCTTTTTGCGGAGGGCATAGAAGTCCGTCTTTCTGCTGCCGAGGTCGAAATCCCCCACCTTGAGGGAGGGGACGACGGGGGCGGGCTTCCCCTTCTTTGCCTTGGGTTTTTTGTAATGTTTTTGGGAGGACGGCAGGCGGATGAGGCCGTTGAGATGCTTGACGAAGGTGGATTTCCCGCTGCCCGTATGCCCGATGATGCCGAAAAACTCCCCCTCTTCGATCGTGAGGGAGACATCGTCGAGGGCCTTCGCCGCAAACGGCGACCCCGCGTTGTAGACATATGTCAGATGTTCGGCTGTAATGTTCATAATTATGGTTTTTAAGATTTGGGACGACGCAATCCCTCGGCGCCCCCTTGAGGGGGAGCTGTCACCGCAGGTGACTGAGGGGGTGTCGTTCTCAATTTTATAACACCCCTTCCGTCACGGCTTACGCCGTGCCACCCACCCCTCAAGGGGTGGGCAAGGATTCGGACTCCGTTCTTCGAGATCCTTACTTCGCGGCAAAGCCGCTCGTGCCGCGCTTAGTGTAATAGAATGCGCGCGGGGCGGGAATTACACTTCGGACTCCGTATAGCGTTTTCGGCTCAGGATGACGCGTTAGCAGGATGACGCCGCAGGGGCGTCGAGGGTCCTTACTCGTTCAAAAGACGGCCGATTGCTTCCGCCAAGCAGTCGATATCGAGGGTATCGGGAACGGAGAGGCCGCCCGCCTGCAATTTTTTGCAGATCTCCCCGATACGGGGAAGGGCAAGATTGTAGGTGAGCAGCTCCTCGTGCCGCTCAAAGATGTCCTGCGGGGTGCCCTGCATGGCGATCTCCCCCCTGTTCATGACGATCGCGCGATCTGCAAGCAGCGCTTCTTCCATGAAATGGGTGATGAGCACGACCGTGATATGTTCCTCACGGTTGAGTTTTGTGACGACGTCCATGATCTCATGCCTGCCCCGCGGGTCGAGCATGGCGGTCGACTCGTCGAGCACGAGCACTTTGGGCTTTAAGGCGAGCACGCCCGCGATCGCGATCCGCTGTTTCTGCCCGCCCGAGAGGCGCGAGACGGTCGCGTTTCTGTATTTTTCCATCCCGACGGCAGAGAGCGCAAATTCGATCCGCCGCCCGATCTCCTCCCGCGGGAGCCCGATATTCTCCGCCCCGAAGGCGACGTCATCCTCAACGATCGAGGCGACCGTCTGGTTGTCGGGGTTCTGGAAGACGACGCCGACCTGCCGCCGTGCATCATAGAGCGTCTTTTCGGTGAGCGGAACGCCGAAGACTTCCACCGTGCCGCTGTCGGCGAGAAGGAGTCCGTTCATAAGGCGGGCGAGGGTAGATTTTCCGCTGCCGTTGTGGCCGAGCACGGCGAGGAACTCCCCCTCTTCGATCTCCGTATTCAGATGTTCGATACGGAACCCCTCCTCGTCGTAGGCATAAGAGACGTCCCGAAAGGATATTGCCGTCATACTTTTCCCATTATAACAAAAATCGCGGCGATTTACAATGAAATCGACGTGAAAACTTGGATTTCTTTTCGGCAAAAAGTACTTCGCCTCTCCGACGAAAATTTTCCCGAATCACTTGACTTTGTTCACGAAACCATATATAATTGTCACGAGCGGCAGAAATTTGGCGTTCCTTTTTTGCCGCGCAGAGAAAAAAACAAGAAAATCATAAAATTTATGGAGGTTTTTCGATGACGAAAATGACAATCGACGGCAACACAGCCGCCTCGCACGTCGCTTACGCCTTCTCGGAAGTGGCTGCGATCTACCCCATCACCCCCTCCTCTCCCATGGCGGAATCCGCCGATGAATGGGCGACGCAGGGCAGGGTGAACCTGTGGGGACAGAAGCTCCGCATCACCGAGATGCAGTCGGAGGGCGGCGCAGCCGGCGCCGTGCACGGGTCCCTTACCGCGGGCGCGCTCACCACGACGTACACCGCTTCTCAGGGCTTGCTCCTCATGATCCCCAATATGTACAAGATCTCGGGCGAGCTCCTGCCCATGGTCATGCACGTCTCCGCCCGTGCGCTCGCGGCGCATTCGCTGAACATCTTCGGCGATCACTCGGACGTCATGGCTTGCCGCCAGACCGGCTTTGCGATGCTCTGCTCCTCTTCCGTTCAGGAAGTCATGGACCTTGCAACCGTCGCACACCTTGCAACGCTCCGCTCCCGCGTTCCCTTCCTCTCCTTCTTCGACGGATTCAGAACTTCTCACGAAGTGAGCAAGATCGACGTGATCGACTATCCCGAGCTCAAAGCGCTCTTCGATAAGAAGGGTCTTGCCGCCGATGTCGCCGCCTTCAAGGCACGCGCCCTCAACCCCGAACATCCCGTCCAGCGCGGCACGGCGCAGAACGGCGATACCTACTTCCAGAACAGGGAGACCGCGAACAGCTATTATGCCGCGACCCCCGCGATCGTGCAGGAGATGATGGATGAAGTCTCCGCGCTCACGGGAAGGCCTTATCACCTCTTCGACTACGTCGGCGCGCCCGATGCAGAGGAAGTCATCGTCATCATGGGCTCGGGGGCTGAGACCGTCGAGGAATCCATCAACAAGCTCAACGCACAGGGCAAGAAATACGGCCTCGTCAAGGTCCGCCTCTATCGTCCCTTCGTCTCCGACGCCTTCATCGCCGCCCTTCCCAAGACGGTCAAGAAGATCGCCGTCCTCGACAGGACCAAGGAACCCGGGTCGCTTGGCGAACCCCTCTATCTCGACGTCTGCACGGCGCTCCTCGAGAAGGGTGTCGGCGGCATCAAGGTCGTCGGCGGCAGATACGGCCTCGGCTCCAAGGAGTTCAACCCCTCCATGGTGCTCTCCGTCTATAAGAACCTCGAGCAGGCTGAGCCCAAGAACCACTTCACCGTCGGTATCTACGAGGATGTCACCCATAGCTCCCTCGACTTCTCCGAGAAGTTCGACGCGGCGCCCGCGGGCTCCACTTCGGCGAAGTTCTACGGCCTCGGCTCAGACGGCACGGTCGGCGCGAACAAGAACTCCATCAAGATCATCGGCGACCATACCGATATGTATGCACAGGCATACTTCTTCTATGATTCCAAGAAGTCGGGCGGCATCACCGTCTCCCACCTTCGTTTCGGCAAGACGCCCATCCAGAGCGAATATCTCATCGATGCGGCGGACTTCATCGCCTGCCATAACCCCTCCTATGTCATCCGCTATGACATGGTGTCAGACCTCAAAGAGGGCGGCTCCTTCCTTCTCAACGCGCCTTGGACGACCGTCGACGAACTCGACAAGAATCTCCCCGCCAAGATGAAGAACCTGCTCGCCAAGAAACACGCCAAGCTCTATGTCATCGACGCGATCTCCATCGCCCGCGGGCTCGGGCTCGGCGGCAGGACGAACACCATCCTGCAATCCGCATTCTTCCTCATCAACGAGCAGATCATGCCCTACACGGACGCCGTTGACTACATGAAGAAGATGGCATACAAGTCCTTTGCGAGAAAGGGCGACGCGATCGTTCAGATGAACTACAACGCGATCGACTCCGCAAAGGAGCACCTCGTACAGGTGGAGATCCCCGCCTCGTGGGCGACCACGACGGAGGGCGCGGAGATGGTCAAGCTCGCCGACAACGATTACTTCCGCGGCGTCGTCGCTCCCATCCTCGCCCTCGAAGGGGACAAACTTCCCTCCTCGGCATTCAATGCAGACGGCACCGTTCCCACGGGCACGACCAAGTATGAAAAGCGCGGCGTCGCCGTTCTCGTTCCCAAGTGGGTCAAAGAGAACTGCGTCCAGTGCAACCAGTGCTCCTTCGTCTGCCCGCACGCCTGCATCCGTCCCGCCCTCGTCGCGGAGGGAGCAGACAAGCCCGAGGCATTCGACACCAAGAAGGCGACGGGCGTCCCCGGTTATGAATTCAGAATGCAGGTGAGCCCGCTCGACTGTATGGGTTGCGGCGTCTGTGCAGACGTCTGCCCCGGCATGAAGGGCAACAAGGCGCTCGTCATGACGCCGTTTGCAGAGCTCGAAGAGACAGAGGCGAAGAACTGGGAATACGCCGTCGACCTTCCCGACGTGGATCTTTCCGCCGTCAAGATGGCAGATGTCAAGAAGAGCCAGTTCACCCCGTCCCTGTTCGAGTTCTCGGGCGCGTGCGCAGGCTGCGGCGAGACCCCTTACGTCAAGGTCGTCACCCAGCTCTTCGGCGACAGGATGATCGTTGCAAATGCAACGGGCTGCTCCTCGATCTACGGCGGCTCTTCCCCTACCTGCCCTTACACGGTGAATAAACAGGGTCACGGCCCCGCTTGGGCAAACTCCCTCTTCGAGGACAACGCAGAGTTCGGCTACGGCATGAACCTTGCATACAAGGCAAGAAGGGGCGCGATCGCCGAGAAAGTGCAGAAGCTCATCGCGCTCTGGACGGAATACCCCGAATGCGTCAAGCCGCTTCAGGACTGGCTGGACAACATGGACAACGCCGAGGGCAGCAAGACGGCTTCCGCCGCACTCGTTGCAGAGCTTGAGAGCTGCAAGGCGGAGTGTGAGGGCGAAGAGCTCGAGCTCCTCGAGGGCATCCTCGCCGAGAAGGACTGCCTCGTCAAGAAATCCTTCTGGATCATCGGCGGCGACGGCTGGGCGTACGACATCGGCTACGGCGGGCTCGATCATGTGCTTGCAAGCGGCGAAGATGTCAACGTGCTCGTGCTCGATACCGAGGTCTACTCCAACACGGGCGGTCAGGCGAGCAAGTCCACCCCGATCGGCGCGGTCGCGAAGTTCGCTTCGAGCGGCAAGCGGGTCAAGAAGAAGGACCTCGGCATGATCGCGGCAAGCTACGGCTATGTGTATGTTGCACAGTGCGCGATGGGCGCCGATAAGGCACAGCTCGTCAAGGCTCTGAAGGAAGCCGAGGCTTATCACGGGCCTTCCCTCATCATCTGCTACGCGCCCTGCATCAACCACGGCATCAACATGACGAAATCGCAGTCCGAAGAGAAGAACGCCGTCGAGTGCGGCTACTGGCAGCTCTACCGCTACAATCCCGAGCTCGCCGAGCAGGGAGAGAATCCTTTCACGCTCGACAGCAAGGATCCGACGGGCGATTATCAGGCATTCATTCTCGGTGAAACGCGGTATGCTTCCCTCAAGAAGACGCAGCCCGCAGTCGCCGAAGAACTCTTCAAGAAGACGGAGGAGAGCTCCATGGAGCGTCTCGCCGGCTACAAGAAGATGGCGAAAAAGGACTAAACAGCAACAGAAAAAGCGGCTCCCCGGAGCCGCTTTTTTTCGTATGATCGATTTTTTCACCCATTCCCCCGCCCATTGCCTGCCCTCGCTTCTTACGGTCATTCTGAGCCGCGTCTTTCCTACGGTCATTCTGAGGCGAAGCCGAAGAATCCCCTCAAACGGAGTCCGACCCTCCCCCCCCGCGTCTCCGCGTCATCCTGAGACAGTGAGCATTACGAAGTCCGATGAGCAAGTCTCGAAGGATCCCGAAGAACGAAGTCCGCCCCTTGGCGCCCCCTTGAGGGGGAGCTGTCGCGCTTTGCGCGACTGAGGGGGTGCCATTCCCAAATAATGTGCCTTAGGCGGAATTCACTTCCGCCGTGGGCGACTCAATTTGTCGAACCCTTTCGACTTAATGTCGGGGAGAGCGATGTCGAGCCGCAACTCCATATCCCAGAGGGTGACATTCCTCGAACGTATTTATTTGCGTAGCCCCGCGAGATTCTTCGGGAATTACTCTTCGAACTACGTACGACCCACTCTCTCAGAATGACGCGCTATCGCGCGTCCGCGGGGCGGAGCAAAGAAATCGTTCGAAACAAAGTCATGCGAAAATAATTTGTATATAGCAAAGATTGATGCACTTTTGGTTACTGTCATTGCGGCTGTTCGTGAAGTCGAGGAGCAACTCCCCGTCCGTGACCGTGACCTCGAGCACGATCTCTTCGTCCATTGCACAGCCCGTTTTCAGCGTCGTGCCGTTCGCCGCGACGCTCGGGTTCTGCGAGCACGTCCAAGGGTCGGTGAAATACACCTTCACCTGATACTTCCCGTTCGGAAGATCGAACTTATAGGAGAGCTTCATCGTCTGCCAGCCGTTCTCATACTGGTTCTTGGTATAACGGTTCGTCGCGGTCTTGTCGGCGCCGTCCCCCGCGCCCATCTCATACGCCCACGTCGTATTGGTCCCGATGCCCTTGCCGGCCTCGGGCGTGGGCGCCGTCACCGTAGAGGAGTCGTCCCAGATGCCCCAGTTCATGCCGCGGAAGACGGGATCGGCGCCGTAAACCTGTTCCGTCACGCTGTTGAAGAGCCCAAACGCATCCCCGTCCGAGAGCGTCGACGTGCCAAAGTCGCCGCAATCCACAAAGTATGCGACAGTGCCCGCCGCCGTCTTGATCTTGACCGTCTTGAACTCGGTATTGACGGACGCGGAGTCCTCACCCGCCTTTGCACTCTCGATCCGTACCTGTACCCGCGGCATTTCGGAGCCGTTGAGGGTATTCGTCACCGCCTCTTTTGCGACCGCGGCGGGAATGGGGATCATGACCTCATACAGTGACTCCCCGCCCGTGTAATCGAGCGTCTTCTCATAGATCACCTGCTCTCCGACGGACATCCTGATGCTCTTGCCGTTGTCTGCCTTGGAGAAGTTCGTCACGATGTAGTTCATCGCCGAAGGATCCACGCCGACCCAATAGAGGAAATACCCTCCCGCCGTGGCATGGCGGGAACCCTCGGGTCCCTCACTGCCGTGATCCGTGAAATATGCCTCCGTCTCGTACTGGCCGCGGTTGGGCTGGATCGCCGCCTCGACCGTCTCCGTCTCCATGCCTGTGGAAGGTTCCTTCTCCTCGCCGATGAAACGGAAGTAGATCGCATACCGCTGTTTATACTGTTTATAGTGCAGGGAATAGGTGAGCGGGCCGCCGTCGATGCCCGTGAGCGTGAACTTGCCGTCCGCCCCGCGGGTCATATATTTTGCAATATTTTCACGGAAGTCCGTGAGAGAGCCGTTGGAGACGTTATAGCTCTCCTTGAGCCCTTCCAATTTATTGGGGACCTCGATGCTGTCGCCCCAGCCGTGCGTAGCGCTCACCATGTTCTCCGTCCCGAGCTCGGCAGAGAGCACATAGGGCCCATATTTGAAGGCATAGACGTTTTCGGCGTCGGGAAGGTTATGAATTGTGACCGTCTTGCCGAGCCCGACCGTCACCGTCTCGCCCGCGTGGACCTCGACGGAGACAAATTCATCCGTATCGGCGACGGAGATCTCATTCTCATTGACTTTGACGGTGAACGTCGTCGTCCAGTCGGGACGGCGGAGGCGGAGCACCGTCTCGCCCGCGTCTGCCTTGATCGTGACGCTGTCCGAGTTCTCGAGATCTGCCGTCATCGTGAGCGAAACGACGTCCGTCTTGTAGGTAGAACTCATATACATCGCAACATATGTCGCATTCCCCGCGTCATAATAGATACTGTCGCCGAGTTTGGACATACTCTCCATCCCGCTGCCCGTGCAGCACCAGAAGTCCCCTTCGGGCGTCGAATAGGTCTTATAGTACCCAGACGCCATGGGCTGGAAGTACATCGTCATGCCCGTCTCGGGGTTCTGCGAGGAGAGGATCGCGTTGATGTAGGTATTCTCGTAGTAATCGAGATATTTTTTCTCCTTGGTCACCGAGAAGAGCAGGCGGGAGAGCTTGAGCATATTGTAGGTATTGCAGGTCTCGCAGTTGATATTCGTACGGGAACCGTTGAGCCTGTCGTCCTTCACGAAATGCTCATCGTTGGAGTTCCCGCCCGTCACATAGGTGTGATGCTCGACGACGCGCCGCCAGAAATTCTCGGCAACTTCGAGATAGGAGTAGGTATCGACGCCATCGATCCCCGCGTCCTTCACGCTGATGTAGCCGTTGAGGAGCCCGATGATCTTGGGGAGCGTCGTGTTTGCATGGATGCCCGTGAGGTAGCTCGCCTCGCCGTCCTGCAGGACCACGTCAACGAGGGAGGGTGTGAAGGAACTGGTCTTCACGTCCTCGTCGAATTTATGGGCGGCGATCGCATAGCGCTCATCCTTTGTGAGGGTATAGAGACGGTACATACAGTCGTTCATGCCGCCATACTCGGTATTGAGCACGACAGAGCGCTTTGCATCCGTCCAGCCCGAGGCACGGTCATAGACCCAGTCGCCCAGCCGCTTTGCGACGGTGAACGCCGTCTCGCTCCCCGCGTTCTCATAGAGATCGAGGAGCCCCGCGACGATCTTGTGCATGGTGTACCACGGCACCCACGCCTCGGTGACGTTGTTCGTTTTCCCGTTTTCGACGTTATCGAACTGGTACTCGACATCTGAAAGATGCGTCTTGACGTTCCCGCCCCAGAGGAAACCCGCCTTCGCGCCCGTCTCCCGTGCGCTGTCGTAAGTCGTGTCCTGACATTTTTTGAGCTCCTCGGCGAGATAATCGATCCGCTCTTTGAGCTGCTTCCTGTCCGTCTCGGAGGTCCCGCCGCCCGCATACGCCTGCGAGAGCGCGGAGAGGTAATGTCCCATCGTATGCCCCGCGATCAGGGAATCCTCCCAGCAGCCGAGCCCCTTGTAGCGCTCCGCGTTCTCCGTGGGGAGCCCCGCGTTTTCACGGAAATTATAGAGCAATCTGTCTGCGTCGAGGGACAGAAGATATTCGATCTCCTTGCCGAGCGCGTTTACGGCGTACGGGTCGGTATTCGCCGTCTCGCCGAGCTTCGTGAAGGAGATCTTCTCGCTGTCTTTGACCGTCGACTGCGAGGTCGCAGGCTCCTTATTCTCCTCATTTCCGTCGCCGCCGCAGCCCGCCAGCGTCCCGAGCGCGAGCGGCACGCAGAGCGCGGCAGAGAGCAGTCCGAGCCCGATCCGTCTCGTTTTTCCATGTTTCATCTTGTTCTTTCCCCCTCATTCAAATGTTTTTTCCACGGAACTCTTGTCTTTCCGTGAGAATTATGGTATCATTATTATAATATATGCCGAAAAATTGGCAATCTCATAAGGAAATCAAAGGGTATCAAAAGGTAAGATGTTACACTTCTGTCTGAACACGCCCGTGGAAATGTTGTGGTTTGGGGAATTTATCTCTCCCGAGAGGGACTGGAAGCACCTGACGCGCCGTCTCTTTGAGTACGAGATGATGATCGTGACGGAGGGGGAGCTGTGGATCGCTGACGAGGACAGGGAATATCATGTCGGAGCGGGGGAATATCTCATCATGTCCCCTACGCGGATCCAGCACGGGACGAGGGTCTCGCAATGCAGATTTTATTGGATGCACTTCCGCTGTGACGCCCTGCCCGCCTCTATCTCCCTGCCCCCGCTCGGGAAATTTGCCGATGCCGACAACATCGGCGCGCTCGCCCGTATGCTCCTCGCCGCCGAAGCGGAGCAGCCGCGCGGCGTTCGCTCTCTCTATCTTGCGACACAGCTGCTCATCGAGCTCTCGCGGGGACAGACGCAGAGGGAGCGGGACGAGACGGCGGGGGAACGGCTTGCAGGCTCCGTCAAGACCTTCGTCGCCTTCCACAGATTCTCGCAGATCAGGGTCGCCGACATTGCGCGGGAACTCGGATATCATGAAAAATACCTCTCGGCAGTCTTCCGAGAGGCAGAAGGGATCACCCTGAAACGATATCTCACACAGCGTCGGCTGGAGGAAGCGAAGCGTTTGCTCTTGGAGACGGACCACACCGTCGCCGAGGTTGCTTACTATCTGAATTTCCCCTCTCCGCACAATTTTTCCCGCTTTTTCAAGCAAGAGACAGGCATGACGGCAACCCAGTTTCGCGCCACTTTCTCCTCCCCTCCCCCCGCGTCATCCTGAGCGTAGCGAAGGATCCCGAAAAACGAAGTCCGAAAAAAGGCTCCTCCCAAGGAGGAGCTGTCATGAGCGTAGCGAATGACTGAGGTGGGCAATGTTCCAATTAACGGCGCGTGGCAGGGTTGCCCTGCCTTCCCCCTTGGCTCCCCCTTGAGGGGGAGCTGTCGCGCTTTGCGCGACTGAGGGGGTGTCGTTCTAATTAACGGCGCGTGGCAGGGTTGCCCTGCCTAAGCGCACTCAATTTGGCACCCTACGGGAGCCACAATGTCGGGGAGAGCGACCCTCTCCCCTGCGTCATCCTGAGCGTAGCGAAGGATCCCGAAGAACGAAGTCCGAATTTCAATCCTCGGGATTCTTCGGGCTTCGCCCTCAGAATGACGCGGTAAAAAAGACATTCCTCGAACGTATTTATTTGCGAGCAACACCCCTTCCGTCTTGTTGCAAAGCAACAAGACACCCACCCCTCA
>CANQLW010000025.1 GCA_947624805.1 uncultured Clostridia bacterium
GATTCGAACCGCTGACCTATCGGGTATGAACCGATCGCTCTAACCAGCTAAGCTACATCGCCATGTGGTTGCGGGGGCAGGATTCGAACCTGCGACCTTCGGGTTATGAGCCCGACGAGCTACCTGGCTGCTCCACCCCGCGATAAAAATATTCGGCTCACACCGAATAGCTTTATTATTTTAACGGAATATGGCGCATTTGTCAATCGTTTTTGCGTGAGAAATTTATTTTTTTTGGCAGAGCGGCAAACTTACCCGCTTTTTGATTTTTACGGACGGTAAAAGAGACCGAAATCCCCGTCTCAGGTGCGCTATGCGCGCCCTTCAAAGGGGGCGGGCGAAGGAAAACCCCTCAGTCGCGGCTCACGCCGCGCCAGCTCCCCTGAAAGGGGCGCCAAGGGCATTATCGCTTGCTCTTCGGGATCCTTCGGGCTTCGCCCTCAGGATGACGCAGGGAGAGAGGTGCTCCCAACCCCCACCCCTACCCCGCCCCCTCAAAGGGGGCGGGCAAGGTTGGACTTCGTATTGTGGGATTCTTCGCTTGCAGCTCAGAATGACCGTAGGACGCGGCTCAGAATGACCGTAGAACACGGCTCAGGATGACGCGGAGGGATCAGCGCCGATCCCGTCATCGGGGCCGTCGGCTGTTCCCATGTCGGTTTCCTTTTGCTTTTTGAGGGCTTTGCGTACGGCGAAGACGCCCCAGACGGCGAGCCCTGCGGCGACGGCCACGTCGACGACGATGAGGACGATCTTCCATGCCGCCATATGGTATGCCCACTGCACGCCCGCGCCGAAGCCGTTCATGCCGTTGCTGCGGGAGACCGCATACAAGATATCCCGTGTCGCTCTGCGCATGGCGGCGACCTGCGTCGGCGTATAATCCGACGAGGGCCGGATATCCTGACAGAGGTTCAGATCCCCGCCCGCACGGATCATCTGGTCGGCGGGCATATAATTTGCATTCGTGTTGAAATCGGTAATGACGACGCCCTTGAAACCCCATTCCTCGCGCAGGAGGGATGTGAGCAGGTTATAACTGCCGCCCGCCCAAGTATCGCCGATACGGTTGAAAGAGCTCATCATCCCCGTGGCGTTCCCCTCTTTGACGGCGATCTCGAAGGGTTTGAGATAGATCTCGCGCATCGTCTGCTCGCTCGCCCAAGTCAGGACGCCTTCACGGTTTGTCTCCTGATCGTTGAGCGCGAAGTGCTTGATATAGCAGGTAACGCCCTTCTCCGCGGCGCCCTGAATGACATTCGCCGCCATCTTACCCGACAGCAGGGGGTCTTCGGAGTAATATTCCCAGTTCCGCCCCGAGAAGGGACTGCGGTGGATGTTGACGGCGGGGGCATACCAGCCCGAGTAGGGCCGTCCCGTGCCGCGCTCATTGCCCGCGAGAGATTCATTGCCGACGGAGTTCCCCATCTCCTTTGCGAGCTCTGTATTGAACGTCGCGCCGAGGAGACACTCGCTCGCATAGAAGCAGGTATCATACACCGTCTTGAAGGATGTCTGTTCCATGAAGATCGTGAATCCCGACGGGCCGTCCGCGTCCGTCGTACGCGGCTTGTCGATCCCCTCGAGTTCCATCGTCTTGAAGCCGCCCGTGCCGATGAGCTGGGACATCTCCTGAAGGGTCAGCTGGTCCAAAAGCTCATTCCAGAGCTGTTCCCCCTCTCCGCCGTCGTCATACTCCAAGTCGCGGAGCATATACAGTTTGACGGCCGTCTCCGCCTTTGTGAGGGAACGGGACGAGTATTTGGGCATCGTATCGGTGTACCACGGCTGCGTTTCGCTGTCATCCTTGGTATAGCCGAGGCCGCGCAGGAAGGAGACGGATTTGACTCTGACCTTGGTGACGCCCGAAGTCGGCCATGTGCCCGTGCTCTCATTGGGGTCGGAGGGATCCACGCCGCCCCAATCGCTGCGGGAGAGCAGCGTCGCGTACTCCTGCTGCATCTCTTTGCTCACGTCGTCGAAGAGGTTCCCGATCTCCTTGCCCGTCGCCGAGTCCTTCTCGAGTTTCTCGGGTTTATCGACATGGTATGTGTATTCTATGTCGGAGGAAAGGTGAGAATTGTGCATCACTCTCAGGGTATAATCCCCCTCTTCGAGGATATAGCCGCGGTAGTCCTTGTCGCTTTGATTGAGCCCGTAGCAGTCATAGGACGCCATATCGGAGACCTTGAGGGTGAGATTGCAGGTCTCGCTCTCGCCCGGTTGAAGCAAGCCCGTCTTGACAAAGGCGCCGAGCGTCAGATAGGACTTTTCGACCCCGCCCTCATAGTAGGGCGGCGTGAAATACAGCTCCACGACGTCCTTTCCCGCGACGCTCCCCGTATTTTTGACATTGACGGAGACCGTGATCTCGTCCTCTGCCGTGACGGAAGCGCCGTCCTCTGCGGAGACCTCGCCCGCCGTCCATTCGAAGTCGGTATAGCTCATGCCGTAGCCGAAGGGGAATACGACGCTGTTTTCGTACCAAGCATCACGCGTCTCGGCGGGTTCCGTGAAATAGCGTGTCTCGTAATAGCGATACCCGACGTAGATGTTTTCCTCGTAGTAGACGAAATATTCGCCCGAGGCGGTGCCGTTTGCGGAGCTTCCGTAGCGGTATTCATTCCCCTTGCCCTCGTTGGAGCCGAAGTTTCTGTATGTGGGGTCGGCGGTGAAGTCGCGCGGATAGATGTCGACGAGCCGTCCCGACGGGTCGATATCCCCGACGAGGATCTTGCCGAGGGCATTGATGCCCGTCATACCGGGATATGCCACCCAAAGCGCCGCTTTGAGCTGTTCATGATAGTCGGGATCTTCAGGGTCGGTGAGGAAACCGAGTTCCATGGGGGAGGCGCAGTTGATGACGAGCACGACCTTCTCAAAGGCGCCGCACGCATAGGTGAGCATACTCTTTTCATCGGCGTCGAGCTGTAAATAATGGCTCCCCTCCGTACGGGGAAGGTCAAACCCCTCGCCGCCGATCCTGCTGATGACGACGATCGCCGCGTCGGAGTAGCTCGCGACGCTGTTTTTCATCTCAACGGAATAGGCGTCGGCGTTGGTTTCGCCCGTGTCGAAGAAGGTGAGATTGGTGCCGTTCATGCCGGGGGAATCGGGTCTGCCCGTGCCCGAAAGGGAATCATTCTCAAAGAACGCCTTGGCGACGGGGTTATAGGTGAGCCCCGCGTTTTCGAGCGCCTGATAGAGGGTGACCGCCTTGGACGTGTCTGCCCCGCCCGAGCCGCTGCCGCCGTAGACGAGATCGACGGAGTTCTTCCCGAGCACGGTCACCTTGCTCTGTTTTGCAAGGGGGAGCGCCGCCGTTCCCGATGCCATTTTATCGTTTTTGAGGAGTACGATGCCCTCGCCGACGATCTCCTCGTTCAAGGCGTTTGCCTTGGCGAGCGCCTTTGCCTTGGTGTCTGCGTCCTCGTCGGGTTTATAGTAGACATATTGGGACGGATCGCCGCTGATGGAGACCATCGTATCGTCGCCGAACATCATGCTGAACGTATTGCTCACAAGTTTCCACTGCGTCAGGATCAGGGACGCGGTGAGAAGTAATGCCAGCACGCAGGCTGTGACGATGAGCCACACGCGGGCGCCGCGCCAGATAGCTTTTAAGAATTTCATATTGACCTCCTTCGTCTGAATCACGGAATACGCGGCGCACAAATGCTTGTACGCCGCGATTTTTTTGTCAGATCTTTATACGGCTCATTCCTCGTTGTTGACGTAACCTTCCCGTTCGATGATGAAAGGCTCGCCGCCATCGGGGTCCTCTTCGAAGTCTTCCGGCCAGCCGCCCAGCCAGTAGTCCACAAAAGAGATCGTGCTCTTGCATTCGAGCTTGATACAGTCGATCCCGGGCCCGCCCGTGGAGTTGGTCCCGTCCGTCCAGTAGTTATTGGTATGGAGGACGAGCTCGACCGTGTTCTGCACGCGGATGGGACGAGGGATGACCACTTCGCCCGTCGAGGAGCAGAGGTCATCGTTGCCCGTGAGCGTATTCTTTTTGAGAGAGATCTTTGTGCTCAGGGTGTAATCCTTGAAGACGCCGAAGCTCCCCTGCCCGCCCGTGACGGTGAAGGGCTCGTAGTCGAGGTCCACGCCGTTGACACGAATGGTGAGAATGGTCGGGTCGAACATCATATCGCCGTGCTCGGAGCCGAGACGGAGGGTGAGGGTGACATCCTCTTCGTCGTCGGAGGACTCAAAGGTGAACTTGAAGGACGTCCCGTCGCCGTTGAAAAACCCGAGGAAGTAGCCGCTGTTGTACGCCTTGCCGTCCGATCCGAGCTTGTTGAGGGAATCCTTCGCTTCCTGCGAGAGCCCCGCGTCGTTGACGCCCTGAATGGCGCCCGCGCCCTGTCCGCCTCCCGAGTAGCCGACGCCTGCGTAGTTATCGAGGTTCATCGCCTCGGCTTCGAGGATCCAGACCTTCGTCCCCGTCACCGATACCGCCTTATAGTTGGCAGTGACCGTGATATCATACTCTACCTTGAAGGTATAGCTCTGAGAAGTGGAGAGAATCGTCTGTCCTTCCGTCCAGTTGACAAACTCCTTATCGGCGGGGACGGTCGCCGTGACGGTGACCTCTGTCCCCTTGTCGAATTTCCCCTCCGTCTTGCCGTCTGAAAGCGTCCCGCCGACGACGGTGACCGTGCAAGCGGCCGCCTCGCCCCCGCCGCAGCCCCCGAGCCCGAAGGCGGGGATCAGGGCGAGAACGAGCGCCATTATGACAATCAGAAATTTCTTTTTCATGTTTATGCTCCTTTAATCCACATAGCGGAACTCATGGACGACGATGGTGATCTCCGCCTCGCCCGTCGTATAGCCGTCTGCCGTGACCGTTACGGTGAAGGTGTATGTCCCCGCCGCGTCGATCTTGCCCGAGAGCTTGCCTGTTGCAGCGTCGAGCTGAACCCCTGCAGGGAGTTCACCCGTCTTGAGGGCGAAGGTGACGCTCGCATTTCCGCCGTCTGCACGGTAGAGGTCGAGTGTCCGCTCGAAGTCTGTCTGCTTGTAGATGTTGATTGTACGTTTGTTGAGGAACAGCCGTCCCTGAATGGTGAGCGTGAACTCCGCCTCGGTGGGGATCCAGTCCTCGCTGTTTGCAACGGATGCAATGACGGTGAACTTATGCCCCGAGACCGCCTCGGTAGGTCTTCCCGTGATCTGCCCGCTGCTGTTCATCGACAGCCCCGCGGGAAGGGTGCTCCCCTCTTTGAGGGTGTAGATTATCTTCTCGTCGAAGGCGCTCTGCACGCTCGCCGTGGCGACACTTGCCGAGTACTCCGTCCCGACGACGCCATTTGCAAGCGTCCCATTCTCATATTTGACGGCGAGGTTCTCGCCCTCGTTTTGCAGGACGATGGAGATCGTCGCCGTGGCGTCTGCAAAGGTATAGGCATACTTCGTCGTCGTGTCGGACGCCTTCACCTGTACCTTATAGAGCCCCGAGGCTCCCGTGGGCGTGCCCGAGAAAGTGCCGTCCTCGTTGAGGGTGACCCCTTGGGGCAGGCTTCCGCCTACAACTTCATACTTGATGCCGTCCGTCTTGCCGGGGGCGACAGCGGTCGCCACGGTGGTATCGGCGGGAACGGAGACGTCTTTTGTCATGGTGACGCGGCGGTCTGCGTATTCAAGCGCGACGGGCTTGACGGGGTTGCCCCAGTCGGTGCCGACGCCGTTCATGGCATTGGAATTGGCAACGGTGAAGAGAATATTCTTTGCGGCCTTGCGGATCGCCTGTTCATGCGTCGCCGTGTTCGCCGCATCGGTATTGGTGGGACCGCCTCTGCCGAGACGCAGGTCATTCCCCGCGCGGGCCATGAGATCACTCTCGGTGAGATTACTGCCGTCTGCATAGTCGGTGACAACAAATCCTTCAAATCCCCATTCGTCGCGGAGAAGCTGTGTAAGGGTCGCATAACTTTGACGTGCAGGGGTGGCACCGATCCGATTGAAGGAAGACATGACGGCGTGGACATGGCCCTCTTTGACGGAGAGCTCGAAGGGCTTCGCATAGATCTCACGCATTGCCTGCTCATTCGCCCATGTAGCGATATCCACACGGTTGGTTTCCTGTTCGTTGAGGAACATATGCTTTGCATAGGCGTACATTCCCTTAGACGCAGCGCCGCTGATCTCTGCCGCCGCGAACACGCCCGAGAGATACCCGTCCTCGGAAAAGTATTCATAGTTACGGCCGCCGAAGGGCGAGCGGTGGATGTTCATGCTCGGAGCATACCAACCCGAGATTCTGCCCGTCGCTAAATAGCCCGCTTCCGCCATTGCAACACCGAGACGGTAAGCCAAGTCGGGGTTGAATGTCTGAGAAAGAACAGTTCCGCAAACCGTAGATAAATAATACCCTGTCACAGTCTCGGGACAATCGGAATAAAGGGATGGTACAAGAGCCCACCCTAAAGGCCCATCCGTATCATATGTAAAGGGCTTGTTGACGCGCTCGATCCCGACCGTTCTGTAGAAGCCGTTCCCGGGGAGGCTGTATGTCTCTTCACGGGTCAGCTGGTCCATGAACTTGTCCCAGAGCGGGTCGTCGTAGTCCCTGCCGATGAGATAGTTGAGCATGATCTCTGCCTCGTCCCCTTCTTCGGCAAAGGTGGGATGTTCGTCCGAATGCCAAGGCTTGTCGGCGTCATATTCCTCATTGACCGTAGGCATCCCCAAGGAATCGACGAAGGTCTTGGAAACGGACTTCTTTAAGGCGCCCGATGTCGGGAACGTGCCCTCGAAATCCGCACGGGAGAGATAGGTCTTGACGCCGTTCTCGTTGAAGCTGACATCGTCGAATCTGTTCTCCACCTTATTCCCCGTGACGGAGTCGGTGTCGTAGTAGATGTCCTCGGCGACGGAGTAGTTGAGCGTGATCGGCTGATTTGTCGCTTCGTTGTGGGCATCGCGCATGAGCTTGATCTGATAATTGCCCTTCTCGAGCTCATAGCCCTTGATATTGTTCTCGTTGGCGTCCGAATAGTCATAGGACTTCATGTCCTCGACCTTCATCGTGACGGTCACGTTCTCGGATGCGCCCGGCTCGATGAGCCCCGTCTTCTGAAAACCCGACATGACGACGTGCGCCTTCTCGATGCCGCCCTCGGTGTAGGGCGCCGTGTAGTACATCTGCACGACGTCTTTGCCCGCGACGCTGCCCTTGTTGGTGACCTTGACGGTCGCCGAGATCGTGCCGTCCTTGGTGAGGGTAGCGCTCTCGGCGGGATCCTGCGTCACGAGCTCCCACTCGAAGTTGGTGTAGGAGAGCCCGTAGCCGTAGGGATAGACGACGTGTGCATCATACCAGTTATTCCAGTTTGTGGTCGTCGTGCCCTTGATCTGTTCCTCGGTGGAGTTGTAGGGGGTTTCGAGCCCTTCGACCTCGCCGCGGGTCTCATAGTAACGATAACCGACATAGATGCCCTCTTCATAATACACGAAATAGCTGCCCGATGCGGTGCCGCTTCCGTACACATAGCGATTGCCGTCCGTCTGCAAATTTCGCGAGAAGTTCATGTAGGAAGGATCCTTCGTGAAATCGCGGGACCAAGTATCAACGAGGCGTCCCGAGGGGTTCACTTTGCCCGTGATGATCTCGCCGAGGGCGTCCATGCCCTGTACAAGACGGTTCACAAGGAGCGCCGCCTTGATCTCGGGATGGTAGGCGTAGTGCCCCTCATCGTCGAGGAAGCCGAGTTCCATCGCACAACCCGAATTGATGAGCACGATGACCTTTTCGAAATGCTCGCAGACGTAGTCGAGGAGTTCGGTCTCGTTTTGGTCGAGCTGGAGATAGTGATCGTCCACGCTGCGTGCGCCCGGCGCCGCAGTTTGGCTGTCCCATCTGTTGTAGCCTCCCCATCCGCCTTCTGCGTTGTATGCCATACGGGTGGGAAGGTCGAAACCCTCACCACCGATACGGGAGAAGACCACAAACGCCGCATCGTCGTACTCTGTAAAGTTTGCATTCTCAGGCGTGAATGTGAACGTCGATGGATTCGCCTCATACATGGCATATCCCGAAATGAGGTGACCGTTGGCAGGCGAATAGTCACGGCTCGGAGCCGAATTATTGTAGAAATCGAGCACGGTGGGATTGAGCTCCAGTCCTGCGCCGGAAAGCACACTCGAAAACGACTTTTCACTGCCGACCGCCGTCTTGTTCTGTCCGTTGCCGAACAGCGTCACTTTGCTTGTCGATGCAATGGGAAGGGCGTTGTCCTCATTCTTGAGCAGAACGACGGACTCTCTCGCGATCTCGAGGTTAAGTTCGGTGATATTCTGCTCCGCCTCTTGAGAATTCTTTGCCTCAAATTCATAGTTTGTCCCGTCGTCCGCCTGAACGGTGAGTTTCCCCATGATCCCGCCGAACGAGCCGCCCGCGACCGCCGCGATCATCGAGGCGCAGCAGACAAAGGGAAGGATCTTAAAGAACTTTGACTTCGTTTTTTTCATCTTGACCTCCTGTTGAGTCCATGCGCGATCAGAGCGCATACCTGCGATCGTCGGGGATCGCCACTTCGCTCGCGGCTGCCGCCGCGGCGGGAAGGTTGTAATCCGCTTCGGGAATGGGCGCGCCGTCATTGGAAACAGGCGTCCAAGTAAGCGAAGCATTTGTGACGAGCTTGATTGCGTCGACATTGGGAGCCCCTGTTCCGCTGCTTCTGTCATACGCCATCTCGATTATGTTTTGTCCTGCTTGCAACTGAATTTCTCCAAGGGTATAGTCCGCAAAGAGAGCATATGCTGAGTTGCCCACTACGTTGGGAAGTTGCTTATATCCCTTGATCGTGAAATCATCATATTCAACCGGTTTGCCATTGACGGTAAACGAATTTGCCGTGCGCGTCATATGAATATCACCTGATTCATTCCACGCTTTATACAGACCGCTTGAGCAACGAAGAATGAGCGTCGCCGTCGCCGCCTCGCCATTGTTGGTGATGACCCATCTCACGATATTGCCCTCACTGTCGGAAATACCGCTAACGCTATAATTGTTGGAACATTTACTGCTTGCATTGAGAACGGGATCGCCATGATCGAGATCATACCACGTCTCTGTCTTGAGCCCCTGTTTATTGCTCGGAGAAACTTTCAAATCCGAAAGATCGGCATTTTCCCCTTCGAAGACATAGGTCTTGACAAAATATCTGTTAGCTTCGGGCGTAGGAGCACCGTCATTGGGTATAGGTGTCCAGGAAAGCGGAGCATTCGTGGTAATCTTGAGTGCATCGGGATTCGGGGCACCTGCGCCGCTGCTTTGGATATATGTCATCTCAATTACGTTTCTCCCGGGTTGCAACTCTATTTCTCCGAGGAGATAGTCTGCAAACATCCCATAAGCCGAGGTGCCTTTCGCATCATCACGTTGCTTATACCCTTTGACGACAAAGTCGTAGACAAGCGGCGTGCCGTTGACGGTAAACAGGTTCGTCTCGGGCGTCATATGAATATCTGCCGATTCATTCCATGCTTTCCAGCTACCGCTCGAGCAACGGAAAATCAAGGTTCCCTTTGCAGTCTCTTCGCTATCATTGTTGATGTTCCATCTGACGACATTGTCGGCACCATTGGTAATACCGCTGACGCTATAATCGTTGGAGCACTTATTGGACGCATTGAGAACGGGATCGCCATGATCGAGATCATACCACGTCTGTGTTTTATGTCCGGCAGCGTCCCCCGGGGAGACTTTCAAATCGGAAAGATCGGCGTTCTCTGCCTCGAAGACATAGGTATTGCCGACGTTTTCGATATAGTTTGCCGTGAGCGTGACATCCTCGGTGACTTCGAAGCGATAGACGTCCGCGAGGCTGACATTGCCCTCGGTCTTGCCGTCCGTCCATCCCGTGAAGAGTTTGCCCTCGATCTCGTTCGGCTGCGCCACGCATAATACGCCTTCGGCATAGATGTCCGTCGTCTTGTCGGGATCGGCATCGAGATAGCCGCTCTCGACCGTGACAGTGTAGTAGGTGTTCATGACGGCGACGATGTTGATATCGTCCTCCGCATTAAATGTATAAGGATTATCGGTGGAAAGCATATCGCCCGTATCGGCATTCTTCCATTGCTTGAGGGTGATGCCGTTGCGGGTCTTGACTTCGAGCGTGATGGAATCACCTTCAACATAAGTCTCGGAGTCGGGATCTTCCTTATCTGCGGTCAGGATGACCTCGAAGTTTTCATCCTCACACTCTGCTGTAATATGGATGTTGATGCGCCTGAAATTGGCGACGACGGTCGTCTCTTCGGTCAGCTCAAATGTATAGACAGAGCCCTCGCTGACCGTCTCGTTGTTGATGGTCCAGTTGACGAACTCGTAGTTTTCTTTGGTATCTGCGATTACGGTGACGACTTCCACGCCGCCCGTGAACTCACTCGAGGAAGTGCAGCCCTCGAGGTGGAGATCGTAGCGGGAAACGGGATGGATCTTGGTGGAGAACTTGACGTTGCTCTCGACTTTATATTCGAAGCTCTCTTCTTCGGTGTACTGCTCGCCGTCTTTGAGCCATGCGTCGAACTCGAAAAAGCCCTCAACGACGGCCGTGATGGTGACCGTCTCACCCGACTTGACCGACGCCGTGGAGCTCTCATACCCCTCGATCGTGCCGCCGTCCGCGATAACGGTGTAGTAGACTTCATCCTCGAGCTCCTCCAAATCGCCCGTGGGGCCGTCTCCGCCGTCGCCGCTGCCGCCGCTGCCGCCGCCTTGCGTGCTCTTGTCTTTGAATGTTGCAGTGAGAGTGATGTCCTTTCTCACCTTAAAGGTGTAGGGATTGGCGGTAGAGACCACCTCACCCTCGGACAGCCAGCTTTCAAACTCCTTGTCCTCGGGGACTGTCGCCGTGACGGTGACGTCTGTCCCTTCGTCGAACGTGCCGCCGCCTGTGCCGTTTACAACGGTGACCGTGTACTGCGTGGTCGCCTCAGGCCCACACGCCACAAGACCCAGCGTGAGCGCCATTAAAGCACAGATGATGACGGCAATAAACCTTTTTCTCATGCTTTCCTCCTTTCGTTTTATTGATTTGTGCACACGAAATTGAACGCTTCGAAAATGCACAATTCCATTATAGCGCCGCCCCCCCCCGCGCTTGTCAAGTGTTTTGTCGTACATTTTTTGTAATTATGTTACAAATTTTGATTCTTTTTTGGGAAATTTTTCGAAATTTTCTGTAATTTTCTAAAATTTTTTGAATTTTTGTTAACTTTTGTGATAATCCGTCTGATTTTATCCCTCTCCCCTCCCCGCGTCTTTCGCGTCCTTCGGTCATCCTGCCTTCTCCTTGCCCGCCCCCTTTGAAGGGGGCGGGGTAGGGGTGGGGGTTGAAGCCCTACCCCCTATGGGGGGAGGGTGGATTTGCGAAGCAAAGACGGATGGGGGGGTAAGACAATGCACTATGCCCCCTCAAACGCAGTCCGACCCTCTCCCGCGTCATTCTGCCCCGCGCGCGTTCTATTACACGAAGCGCGGCACGAGGAGCGAAGCGACGAAGTAACGAATGTGAAGGATCCCTCAAACGCAGTCCGAACTTGCGTGATTGTCTTGCCAAAAGTGAATCAAAGCGTTATAATAGAAAAAAGGCGACGGTAAATGATATCGGATCGCAAACGTCGGGGAAAAGATTGCAATGAAGAACGTCAACGAAGAATCCATGCGGTATCGGGTGCCGGGGGCGGCAAACAATTTCTGGCAGGTCCATGCCAGATTCATCCTCATCTGTCTTACGGCGGCGGTGATGGCGATCACGGTCGTCCTGAGTTTTTTCACCATCCGTAAGGTGCAGACGCTCTTTGCCAAACCCCTCTTCCTCTTTTTCTGTACGGTGGACGATCCCGCCGCCACGGAAAAAGCGCTGCACAAGTACGACATCACGCTCGACATCTATCTCGTGCGCTACAACGATACCTTCCGCCGCCCCGAAGAGGACGGCTCCTCGCGGCTGTATGATTTCTCATCGCTCGGGGAGGAGGTCGAGGACTCCTATAAGTCATCTTACAGCTGGGACCTCGATACGACCGCGGCGGTCTATATCAATGAGTCGGGAACGGCGAACGTCATCACCTTCGAGGATCTAACGAACCAATCGGTGCTCGAAGAGGCAAAATCGATGACGATCACCGAGATCGAGAGGACGATCCGCCTTGCAAAGGAGAAAAAACTATGAAAAATATCTCCTTCTTCCTCTCCAGTACTTTCAACGATATGCAGAGCGAGCGCGATCTCATCCGTGAGTTCATCGCGCCCGAAGTCGAGGAATATGCAAAAAAATTCGGCTATAATTGTGAATTTATCGATCTGAGGTGGGGCATCGACACGCGGGACATGACCGAGAACGACGCCAACCGTAAGATCCTCAACACCTGCTTCGACGAGATCAGAAACTCCAGACCCTTCTTTATCGGTCTTTTGGGTGAACGCTACGGCTGGGTGCCCGACCCCGAAGAGGTCGCCTGCGCCATGAACGGAGCGCCCCTGCAGGACGAGGACTCGGACAAGAGCATCACGGAGATGGAGATCGACTGTGCACTCAAATCCTTCCCCTATCTTGACTGCTGTCTCTTCTATTTCCGCGATCCCGTCGATTACAGCAAAGATCCCGACGCACAGAAGCTGTACGTCTCAACGGGGCGGGAGAAGAACAAGCTCACTGCCCTGAAAAAACGGCTCTCCGATCTCTGCCCCGATTGCGTCCATACTTACCGTGCAACGTGGGATGAAGAGAAGTCACAGATCGAGGGGCTCGAGGCGTTTGCCGCGCTCCTCCTCGAAAACATCAAGCAAGTTCTGGAGTCGGAGTTCCGCGGCGAGCTCGCCGCGGCAGACAAGCTGTCGGAGAGCATCAACATTCAGGACAGTTACATCGGCGACCGTGCACGGACGTTCTCGGGACGCAAAGAAGAATTGAAGGCGATCGGGGAGTTTGTCTCCTCCGCCGACCGCCGTCTGCTCGTCATCCGCGGGGACTCGGGGTGCGGCAAGAGCTCGCTCATGGCGAAATTTGTCTCCGAAGGCGCGGGCGGTGCGTGCATCCTCCCCTTCTTTGTGGGCGCGGACGGGATGTCCTTCACCGTAGAAAACATGATCCGCAGCGTGATCTGCCGTGTTTCACGCATCCTCGGCGTCCCGCTCTGTTTCGATGCCGACTCGGACGAGTTCGACGGCGAAAAAATGCTGCGGGAGTTCAACAATCTGCTCAACGCACTCTCGGCGGAACGGACCGTCGTTCTGGCGATCGACGCGCTCAACCAGTTTGAAAAGACGCTGTACGAGGAAAAGCTCGGCTGGCTCAATCTCTATGCCCTCGATCCCCGCGTGAAGCTCGTCTTCTCGGTGACGACGGACTATCCGCAAAGCAAGATCCTGTCCTCGCTCGGGGCGGAATTTTTCGGCCTGAACTATCTGAGCGACGAAGATATCATAACGATCTCCAGACACTATTTCGCCGCCAATCACAGGGAGCTCAACGAAGACATCTTACGCGAGATCGTGGGGAAGGAGAACGGCAAATCGCAAAGATCCTGCCGTGAGCCCATTTACCTGCTCACCCTGTTACAGGAGATGGATTCGCTCGGGAAGGAGGATTTCAGGAACATCAAGCGGCGGGAGGCAGAGCTTAAAGAGACGCCCGCCGCAGCGATCGTGGGGTATCTCAAGGATATCGTCATCTCCGCGCCCGCGGAGCTTGAGGACCTGCTCGATGCATTTTACCGTAACTGTGCAGAGAAACTCGGGGAAGAGACGTGCGAACTGTACGTCTCGGCGATCGCGCTGAGCCGCCGCGGCCTGAACGAGCGGCTGATGGAACGGCTCTCCCTCCTTTTGAACATCCCCTTCGAGGGCGCGGCATTCTCCTATTTCAGGAAGCTGTTCAAAAATCATCTCTGCCAGCGCGAGAATGCGTTCTGGGATTTCAATCATGCCCTCATCAAGCAGTATTTTCGGGACAGAACCCCCGCGGCGGTCAAAGAACGCATCATCGGGGCGATGGTGGATTGCCTCACGCAGGAGGCGGATGACTCCCGCTTCAAATTGACCGAGTATGCCTATTACCTGCGTCTGTCCCGTGCCTTTGAGCAGTTCGCCCCCTACTTTGCAAGAATGAGCGCCGATCCGCTCGTGCGCGATTCCCTGCTCGAAGAGCTGCAAAAGGCGGGCGATCCCTCAGAGCTCAAAAAATTACTCTCCGACCCCTCCCACGCGCCCGTCATCCGCAGCTTCATCGAGAGCACGGTCCGCAGGAGCGCCTTCCGCTATGAACTCGGCGAGGCGTATTCGCTGTGTGCATTGCGTTCGGTCTATACAGACGGCACGGACGGGGAAGCGTTCAGGGAGGTCACGGGGATCTATGACGCGCTGGCGTGCGCCGCGGAGCAGGCGGGGCGGTATGCACTCGCCAAGGATTATTTCCTGCTCGCGGTACGGGTCGCCAAAAAGCGCGTGCCCGACCTTTCCCTCGCCTCTTTTTACCGTCATATCGCGCGGTGCTCCTTCAAGCTCGGGCAGGTATTCGCGGGGAGAAGATACCGCCGTCTCGCAGAGCGGGCGCTGGAAGAGCGCAGCGCCGTCTCCGCGGAGGAGCTTCTTCGTACTTATGATGAAAACTGCCGTACCAAACTCGACGAGCTCGTCGTGGACCGTGCCCCCGTACGGCGCTATGCAGAGAAGATGCTCGCCGTCGCACAGAGGGCGGAGGAGAGCGGGGAACTCAGCGGACCTCGGGTCCTTCTGTGGTCTTCCCGCATCCTGTATCTCGCCTCACATACCAAGGGAGCGGAGACGTTCGAGCCGCTCGCCGTGCGCTGCGGGGCACAAACAACAGGCGACCCGCTCACGGATGCAGAGATCGCCTATCATCTCGGAATGTATCGTTCGGATACCGATCTCAAAGCGGCGCAACAGTGTTTCGTACGGGCACACGCCCTCGCGGAACAGGCGATCCGTACCAACAGCGCGGATGTGGACGCCCTCCGCCTCATGGCGAAGATCTGCGAGATGCAGGGCTGTTTTGCCGCGCTCGCCAAGGAAGATACCGCCCCCCTTCTCAAAGAGGAGAGGGATGTGCTCGGCAGGCTGCTCACGGTGGAACCCACCTATGCCGCCGCGCAGGGGTATCTTGACTGCGTCGGGCGGGGAGACGCCCCGCTCAAAAAGGAGGCGAAGCACATCCGAAGGATTTCTTCCCGCGGAGAGCTCACGGCGAACCAGAAGGCGCTCCATAAGATCTTTCTTCTGATCGTCTTTGGGGTGACGATGGCCTTTCTCATCGTCATGCCGCTCATGTTCTCCGTCTTCCGCGGGGCGGCGGCATACTTCTTCCCCACCGCCAATTCATACTTCAAACTGTTCTTTACTTTCTATATCGCGGCGGCGTTTGAGACCTTTCTGAACCTCTTTTTCTGCTTCGGAGCGTACAGTCTCCTGCAAGTTTTACGCCCGACGAGCGGCTATACCGAGCGGAAGGCGTGGCTGAAAAAGGCGACGGGCTTCCTCGTCGCATTCGGCGTTTTGCTCGGGAGCTATGCGCCGTTCTGGGACTGGGGGTATGGCGTCTTCCTGTTCGATGTCCGTTTCGCCCCTGCCGAGCTCTGCACCGTCATTCTCCTCGCGAGCGGGATCATGCTCGCCGTGATGATCGCCCATGAGACGTACACCTTCATCGCGCATGAGCGTACTATACGGCCCGCCGCGCTGAACATCAAACGGCTCCAGAGAGAGGGCTCCCGCACGCTCTGGGGATTTGCCGTCGATGCAGCATTTCTCGTCGGAGTCGTCCTGATGTACTGCCTCGGCGCCCTGTTCTATATCCGTGCGGGGATGGCCGACCTTACGGCGTTTTCTGCGCCCATTTTCGTGTTCCCCACGACGGTCTTCGGGATCGTCGCAGGAGCTGCGGGCTTGCTGCTCGCCGTCAAATTTGTGAGGATGCTCATCCTCGTCATCGGCGGAAGGAGGCGTTATGCGAAGGCATTTGAGGATTAACTACCTTCTCATCGTGCTCCTCGCCCTCGCCGTGGCGGTCGGGGGCTCTGTAGGCGCATACTATCTGAGTGACCGCTTGGCGTTTTCGGCGGTATGGTACGGTTCGGGGACGGAGGAGGATCCCTACCGTCTGTATGACGATTCCCAGATCCTCAATCTGCAGGAGCTCTCCTCGAGCCCCGCCGCGGCACAGTACACCGCGGGGAAGTACTTCGTACTCAAAAACAACGTCACGCTCTCCGCAGCGGCAAAGGAGACCCGCTACGGATTCCAAGGCATCCTCGACGGCGGCGGGCATACCGTGACGCTCGGGAAGGGGGCGATGTTCTACCGTCTCTCGGGTGAGGCGGTGGTGAAAAACCTCACCGTAAAATTCAATCTCACGGCGAAGCCGTCAAATGCGGAAGTCTGCGCCCTCGCCCGTTCGGTGACCCAGAAGGCGACCATCGAGAACTGCGTCGCGGAGGGAGTACTGAATATCGAACTATCCACGAAATACAATCAGTGGCTCCTCCCCGTCCAGCTCTATTGTGCGCCGTTCGCCGTCGTCAACCACGGACAGATCCGCGGCTGTACCTTCCGCGGGCAGATCCGTACCGAGGGCACATCCCTCCGTACCCTCTGCATGAGACAATATATCGGCGGGATCGCCGCGAGCGGCCTCGGGACCATCGATTCCTGTGAAGTGTATGCAGATATCGACGTCATCCCCGACGGCTATGTGACACAGATCAGCGGGATTTCCCCCGCCTGTACGGCGACGGACTGCAGATATATCGGGAATCTGACGTGCAGGATGGATCCCTCGGGCAAATATTCTTCCATGGCGATCGCGAGATCCATTGTCTACGGGCTCGGCCCCTCCGTGCAGAACGGATATTTTGAGGGCGACATCATACAGCCCCCGATCGTGACGGATGCGGGCTTTATGATTGCAGGGGACGGGAGCACCTATGAATTCCGCGGCCGCTTCCTTCGCGCTTCCTCCGACGGCACCACCGAAGAGATCCCCCACGCCTGACCTTTGCCCGGAACACAGAGGAGGATTTCGACGTCTTGTATGATTGACCTGTAAGTTGATGCCAGCCGCTCCCATGCATCTGAGTTACATTTTACACTGTCGATATGGGGGGGATATCCCGCTCTTCGGGGCGCTTGTTGCATGAAGCGCTTGATGAAGCGCTCGCCGATGCCGATACAAAAGAACCGTCATCCTGCGACAACCGAGCTCCAAAAAGATTTCGCAGAAAGATTTTTTGAGGAAAAGGAGCAACCGCCGTAAAAAGCAAAGTCCTTGCCGTTTGGCAAGGACTTGCAAAGTTTGTCGTGTTGCGACGACATGGCTTTGACTCACAAAATGACTGCCCCGGTCAGCGGGTAGATTTCGCCATCGCGTATTCCTCTTTCATCGTTCCGTCAAGCGCATACTCGTAATAAGTACTCGTTAAAAGATCGAATTCCGCCTCCGAAAGAAAGGTGTAATTGACCTCCTCGCGATAGATAAGATCGGGAACAAAGAGATAGTTGACCGTCCTCCTCTTCTCGTCGACGACGCAGACTTTGCGCAAATCGATCTTGCTCTCTGCCACGCAAGCGACAAAGGCGACATAGGTAATGACTCCGTTTTTTGTGAACGGGGTCGTCTTTTTTGTCTCAATGCACTTCAACCTATGGTTGAAATCTTTCAGAATGGCTATGAGTTCCAAACAATCAATGCGTTTTTCCTCTTCGGAAATATCCGATGACATGAACGCTTCTCCGTCGAACCGAACCGCAATTTCGTTATAGATTTCTTTTTGAAGCCGATTTGCGCAAATTGTGCTCTCCTGAAGGCAACGCATCATCAGAATCAACCACGAAGTAAAATATCCGACCGAACATTCTCCCTCCATGAATGCGTGTATCTTATCCATGATGAGAGTGAAGTCGTAATAATGATCCTTCTCGTATCGGTATCTTTCATAGGAACAGAGGCCGCTCAAATCCGCCTCGCTCCATCCCCACTTGATTGCCTGCCATACACGCTCTTTCGGGACGAGCTTGCGGCTTCTTTTCCATTGCACCCAAAGCCGCTCTTCCTCTTGCCGCTTCTCATAACTTTGAGCCTCGATGTAGGTCGAACCATTGTAGCAAGAAGAGTTCTCCACGATCCCAAAAAGCTGTTTCAGCTCCGTATGCCCGAGTTCAAACTCCCTGTTGTGTCCGCCGTGTTTCTTCCAAAGATCGCGCTCGTCGAGATTCCCTTTGTACTCGAATTCCCGCTCAAAGAGGTCAAGGATAAGTTCATCCGCCGTCTCCTCTTCGTTCTTCGCATAAAATGCGATCTTGTTCGTTCTTTTACTCATGATATGCCTCCTTTGCAAAAGTTCCCGCAACGGCAAAGGGGCTACTCCGCATTACCGCCGCTATGTTGTAAAAAATTTTCTCCTGTTCATAGCGTCTTTGATTTTGATCGTATTCTCCTTTATAAGTTTCATTGTAAAAAGCCGCAGAAAGCTCCCGCAGTTTCAATTTCAAAGCATCTTCATGTTTTTGACAGAATAGATGAAGATGGGCATCGGAATTTGATACTCTTTCAGTTCACCGCCGGTGATTTCCGCGTCGCCGCAGAAACCCTCGACCGTCTCTTTATAGAAGGTTATCTCCTCTTCGGTCAACTCCGTATCGGTGACAATTTCGCAAAATGCATCGAATTCGCAGATATCCGCGGCACGACATACTGTGAACAGTAATCTCTTCCCGTGAGACCGCGCAAACTCCGCAGCCTTCTTCCTCTGCCCGAAGTTTTCAAGATTGAGATTGGAATAGTCCCCGCACGAAATCGCGTTGCGGTACAGCTTCATAAGAATTGTTCCTTCCATATCTTTCTCCCTTTTTAATTTTTCGAATAAAGAAATAGGAATGATTCACCCGATCAGTTCGACTCATTCCTACTTGGCTTTTCTTCACCAAATGACTGCCCTATTTTCATTTCTTCCATCGCAAATAAAAAACACTATACTTTTAAGTTTGCAAATTCGATCATGTTTTATGCGTTAAATTATATAAAAAGAAGCGAGATTGCAATAATCTCACTCTTTTTATTCACCGACAGTCATTGGGTGAATGAAACTTGCGTGTTTTGGAGCAAATCTTTTGTTTTTAAGTGTGTTTTAGAGCATTTCTATCACCCCCATAACGAAAAAAT
>CANQLW010000026.1 GCA_947624805.1 uncultured Clostridia bacterium
AAAAGGCGTGGCTTCACGCCACGCCTAATTCTCTTTGAGCGGCGACTTACCTAAATTCCCTATGGGAACTACGGTAACTGCAAGCGCCCGATGTTGATTTTCCGATCAATCCTGTTTGCTGAAAAGGAACCCGCTGACCGTGACGCTCGCGTCGTGGTCGTTTTCATCGCCGCCCGCCGAGTCGACGTAGATGAGGATGTTTTTGACAGCGCCCTGATCCATGCTCTCATCATAGGTGATGACGAGGGTGACCTCCTCATTCCCCGCAATGGTGATTTTCGTGCCGCCCCACTCCGTATCGGTGTAGAGTCCCGTGCCGCCGACATTGGTTGCCGACTTGTTCGTAGCATCCGTTTCACCCGAGCCCGAGGAAATTTTATTCGTCCCCTGCACGTCCACGCGGACGGTGACGGCGGTGTCTTTATTGTTCTTGATCTTGATGGTGAAGGTGTTATTCCCCGCCGCCAAGGCCGCGCACTCTGCCGTGGCGGGCTTATAGGTATTGCCCTTGCCGACATAGGCGAGCGTGCAGGACTTGTTGTCCTCGCCCGCAGTCACGGTATAGCCGCTCCCATTCTCCACGTTGAAGGTGAGTGCAACGGGATCGCCCGAGGGAACTTCGGGCTTGGAAGGCTCGTAGCTGCCCTCGCCCTCGAACGCCATCTCGGAGAGCGTCACATCGCAGGTGTACGCTGCGGTGTCTTCATTGATACAGCTGTCGAGGAAGAATTTGACGTTGGTAGGGCCCTCCGCCGTGGTGTAGGTCACCTTGCAGACAGCGGTCGCGCCCGCCTCGATCTCGAATTTGGAGCCGCCCCAAGTCGTGTCGGTGAAAACAGCGGTCCCGTCCTGTGTCGCGGAAACATTACAGCAGGTCGTGTGCTCCTTCTGCGTCGCGCTCTCGATGTCGACACGGAAGGTGAGCTTTGCGCTGCCGTTATTCGTCACTTTTACGGAGAACACATTCTTCGTACGGGCGATCGCAGTGGCATCCATCCAGAGGTTCTGATAGTGGCCGCCCTGAAGGTTTGCATAGACGACGCGCATGGAGCTTGAAGTTCCGTCCGAGATGACGACATAAACGCCTGTATCGCCTGTGACTGCGAGATTTGCGCCGTTCACAGTGACACCCTGATTGTTTGCCTCGGGAAGTGCGGGCGTTTCGGAGCTGCTCTCGCCGCCCTTGGCGAATTTGAGTTCGGAGACGGTGATGTCGCCGCTGTGCGTCCCTTCATCGCCGTAGATCGCGGAGTCGATCATGAGCTGGAGTTTATTCGCAACGCCCTCATAGACGATGACAAGCTCCGCCGTCTGCCCCGCGGGGATGTCGAAGTAGGAGCCGCCCCATTCGAGGTCTGTTCTCACGGCAACGCCGTTCTGCGTCGCGGACTTGTTGACGGCGGAATTCTGGGCTTCCTCATCATTCAGCAGATCATTGTTGACGAGATTGACGCGCAGGTTGACCGTATTTTCGCCGTTGTTCTTGACGGTGAGATGCATTTGGTTCTTCTCCGCCGCCGCTTCGGTGATGTCCATTTCGACATTGTTATAATTCGTCGTCACGCCTTCATAGGTGATGTCTGCCGACTTGTTGTCCTCTGCGGGGGCAACGGTGTATTCCTCCACCGAAGCAAACCCGAGCGCCTGCGCTTCGACCTTGCTCCAGTCGACGCTGTCGCCCTCGGGCCCCTCGGGCTCCTCAGCTTTCGAGCCCTCACCCGCAAATTTGAGTCCCGAGACGGTCACATTGCCGCTGCGCTTGTCTGCCTTGTTGGTCGCAGAGTCGATCATGAGCTCGACGCTCGACGCGACGCCAACGTATTTCACTTCGCAGACGGCCGTCTTGCCCGCTTCGATCTTGAAGAAGGAGCCGCCGTAGACGAGATCGGTCTTTGCCTTGTCGCCGTCCTGTGCCGCCGCGGCGTTGATGCATTTGCCGCCGCCCTGCACGTTGATACGGAGGTCTACGGCCTCGGTGCCGTTGTTCTTGACGGTGAGCTACATGAAGCCGTGCCCCGCTGCAGCCTCGGTGACGTCCATATTGACATTGCTATAGCTGTTGCCCGCGACGTCCGTGTAGGTGATGTCTGCGGATTTCTTGTCTTCGGAGGCCGTGACGGTATATTCCGCGGAACCCGCGAGAGCGAGATCGACCGCCGTCTCCTTGCTCCAATCGCCGTCGTAGACATCTCCTTCGGCGGGGGCATAGGGATCGCCCATGGGGGGAGCCTGTTTTACGGCAGAGGCCTTGACCCATTCATAGTCGGCAGTCTTGCCGTCGGGGCCTGCGTATTTGCCCATCCAGCCCTCTGCGGTGTTCTCGCCGTTGCCGGGCGCGCCCGCCCAGTAGTTCATGAGAATACGTCCCGCCGTCTTGGGGAAGGCTTCGCCGTTTTTGACGTTTGCCTTATCGACACGGTAGACAGGGGTCCCGTCCACGAACCATGTGATGTGGTCCTCCGCCCAGCGGAAGCCGTAGTTATGGAACTCCTTGCTCGCGTCGAAGCCGAGGGTGTACATATACTCATGCCCGCCCACGCCGTTTGCAAAGTAGTTGAACTGCACTTTTGTCGTGTCTTTCCCGAGGAACTCGATGTCGATCTCGTCCCAAGCGTTTTCCACGCCCTCGGGCGTCTTGTCATAGGGCCCCGTGCAGGTGAAGAAGGTGGACGCCGTCCCCACAGAAGTGGAGGGCTTCATCCTGACCTCATAGTCGCCGTAGCCGTAGTAATAGGCCGTACGCGCCTCGCCGCCGTAGTACTGCGTGCGTGCCTCGAGGGAGCCGTCGGGGTTGTCTGCAAGGCCGAGATGCATCTGCCCGTTCGAGTAGGTGAGCTGGGAAGCGTCCCACTGCGTGTTGAACACCGTGCCGTTGGTATAGCCCGTGGACGCAAACAGGACCTTTTCCCCGGGATCTCCCTTGCTGAAATCTGCGAGATACTCTCCCGTGAGTTTGGCATCGGTCAGGGTTTTGTCGCCGTTTCCGCCGTTCCCGCCGTTATTGTTGCCTCCTCCGCCGTTCTCGCCGCAGCCCGCGAGGGTGCCCAGTCCGAGCGCCGCCGCCAAGAGGACCGCGATCGCTGTTTTTGCCTTCATCATGTTTCCTCCTTATCGATCTTTGTTTATTGCTCTGCCGTATAGGGCGAATAGCCGATCCATTGATAATTTGCGCAGACGGGGAGAAGATTTTCCTCGAATTTTCCGCTCCAGCCGTCATTTCCCCTGCAATTCCAGACATTCATCATGATCTGCGTGGGAGCAGAGGGGATATTTGTCTCTGCCGTGTGCACTGCCCTGCCGTCCACATACCATGTGATGGAATCGGGGAGCCAGAGAAAGGCGTATTCATGGAATTCCGCCGCGCCGTCGAAGCCGAGCTGATAGACAAATTCATGCCCGCCCTGCCCCTTGGTGTAATAGTTGAACTGGATTTCCTCCGTGTTCTTCCCCAAGAACTCGATGTCGATCTCATCCCACGGGTTGCCCGTATAGGTGAAGAAAGAGGAGATGACTCCCGGGCAGGCCGCCGCCTTCATGGAGACGGAGTAGAATCCGTAGGAGTAGTATGCACGGGAACGGTATTCCGCCCCGCCGTAGCCGTTTTGCTCCTTTGTGAGATACAGCTGCATCGCGCCGTCCGTAAAACGGACATTCGCGGGGAGAAAGACGCAGTCAAACGGGTCGCCGTTCCGCCCCGATCTCTTGTTGAAGAGGGGGGAATCTCCCGCCGAAAAGACGGCGATCTTCTCCTCCTCCGCTGTGAGCCGAAGGGGCGCGTCCGCATCCCCCGAACCGTTCTCCGAGCCGTTTTGTGTATCGTCCTGAGAATTGTTCTGAGAATTGTCCTGAGAATCGCTCGGACCGTTGTCGGTACTTTGCGGGGCGCAGGCGCAGGGGAAAAGCAGCAAAAGAGCTGCAATGACGCTCAGACGGCGTATCTTCATATCCTTCCTCCCGTGCGTCCTTCCATGACGCCTCGTCAACATTTTATAGAGAAAAAACATCCCCGTCAAGAGATGTTTCTCAAACTGTCGATATTTTTCACCGATTGCGGTCCCGTCTGCGGAGCCCGTCCCTCTATGTCTCTTCCCGCGGGCTGCGGGGGAAGATGATGCTGAGGTGGAAGACGTCGCCCTTGACGAACGCGGAGAGCTCGCCGCCGTATTTGCGGGCGATGAGGCGGAGCGAGCGCATCCCGAACCCGTGGTAGTTCCTGTCTCCCTTCGTCGTGACGGGGAGCCCGTCCTCAAAGCGGAGGGTACCGTCGAAATAGTTCTCTTCCTGCACGAGAAGGAGCCCGTCCTTCACCTTGACGACGAGGTCGACGACCCGCCGTTCGCGGTCCTCGATGCCCTTTACCGCCTCGAGGGCGTTGTCCACGAGATTGCCGAAGAGGCAATACAGGTCTCCCTCTTCGATGAACCCGAGCTCGGCGCCGTCAATCATACAGGAGAGGTTGATCCCGTTCTGCTCGCAGAACAAGCTCTTTTCGGTGAGAAGCACATCGAGGAGGGGACTGCCCGTCTCGATACGGGAGTCATAGATGGAAATACTCCGCTGGAGGTCCTCCACGGTCGGCGTCCCCTCGGCGGCCATCATCTGCAATTTATAGCGGATATCATGGCATTTGACGTTGATGAGATCGATCGTCTCCCGCGAGATACGGTACTGCGCCTCGCTCTGGCGGATCGCATATTTGAGGTCTTCCACCTCTCGGCTGAGCTCATCGGCGACGATGGTCTTGGAGGCGAGCAGGAAGACGATCACGCAGCATACCGCCGAGAAGATGTTCCCCGTCTGCCGTAGGACGACGAAGCTCGGGTCCTCGAACCTGTTCTCCCGCCCGACGCTGAGCGCCGCGAAATAGACGTCCTCGAAGGAGCAGAGCAGAATGGTGATGCCGAGCACGAATACGGTGATGGCGAGCAGTCTGTGGTCAAATTCCGAGGCGTGCAGCCGCTTTTCGATCCCGCGGAGGAAGATAAACCACACGGCGGCGGTACAGAGCACGAAGATGGAATAATAGACGAGACGGTAATAGAGGGTAAAGTGTCCCCACCCGTCAAAGAGACGGTAGGCCTCCCCCGCCGTCCAGAAGATCAAAAACAGCTTATAGACGAGATTCTGCGCCGCATAGGCGAGCGTACAGCAGAAGAGGACGCAGTAGAAGGGCTCATCGAAACACAGCTTTGCAAGGAGGATGAGCACGAGGAACAGGAAGAGATAGACGGCGATACGGCCGAAAACGTTCTCCCCGAAGTAGCTGTAAAACCACGCCGTGGGCAGCCCCGCGGCAAAGAGGACGACGAGGGAGAGGGGGAGCTTCCACCTAAAGCCCGCCGCCCGCTTCCTCGGCCATAAGAGCATGGCGCAGAAGACGAGGAGCTCGGAGAGAAACTCCGCGATGATGATCCCGTAGATCCTGAGAACCTCAATCATTCCTGCCCTCCGAGCCCGCATACCACGCCGCCAGCTCCGCGAGAAAGGCGTTGCGGCGGGGACGGCTGATCATGAGGGTATCGTTCCCCACCTGCACCGAAAGCCCCTTGATGCTCAGGATGAACTTGGGATTGACGAGATAGCACTGGTTGCATCGGAGAAAGCCGAACTTTTTGAGTTCATCCTCCACTTTATAGAGGACGCCCGTGATCTCGATGACGTCGTCGACGAGATGATAATAGAGGCGGTGGCGGACGATCTCCACATACATAAGCTTGTCCGTCGAAATACGGCACAGCCCGCCCGCCGTGTTGACCGTGACCGCCTGTCCCGCGTTCATCACATACACATCGAGCGCCTTCTTGAATTTGAGGGCGAAGTCGAAGTAGGAAACGGGCTTCATGAGATAGGCGACGGCGTCCACTTCATATCCCTTCTGTGCATATTGCATGAGATTGGTGATGAAGATGATGGAGACGGTTTTATCGGCGGCACGGAGCCTGACCGCGGCGCTCATGCCGTCGAGGCGGGGCATCTGGATGTCCATGAACACGACCGAGTAGAGCGGCTTGTAATCTTTGAGAAATTCCACGGCGTCATGAAAACGGCTGACGGAAAACTTCTGCCCGCTGTTCTTTTCATACTCCGCGATGTGGCACATCAACGCCTCCGCTGCGAGATCTTCATCTTCGACGATCGCGATGTTCCTCATGAGATACCCCCGAAAACATTCTAACAAACAGGGGGAAATTTGTCAATACCTGCTATGATCTTGGGGGATAAAATTTATAAAAAGACACCCCCGTCAGCCGCCTCAGGGAGGGGATCGGGGGGTGCGGGGTGGTGAAATGTTATGACGCGGAGGGTGTCTCTTCCTGCTCCTCCTGTCCTTTGCGTTTCCTTCTCACGATCGCGCGGCAGAGGAAGTACCCCATTACGGCCGCGCCCGCGGCAAGGGCAACTTCCACGAGCACGACGTACCATACCCATGTGAGGTTGTACTCCGCGCCCGCCGTGAGGTCGAGATGTACATTCTCGTTATAAGTCTGCTCTGCGTTGAAGGTATCGACGAGCGTCCAGAGGACGTCATGTGCGACGTGCTCGGCGATCTTATAGGCGGTGGGGTTCTTGACGGAATCGAAGACGGTGTCCGTGACGCCGTTGGTCAGCCAGATGTCATTGCCCGCCCAGATGCCGCGGTAGGGGGGCATATAGTCCTCGCCCGAGTTCATCCAGTCGGTGACGATGGTGCCTGAGAAGCCCCATTCGCCGCGGACGATCTCGGTGATGAGCCCGTAGTTTGCGCCCGACCAGACCCTGCCGAGACGGTTCATCGCCGTCATGAGCGCATTGCCGCCGCCCTCTTTGATCATGATCTCGAAGGGACGGAGATAGTTCTCGCGGAGCGTCTGTTCGGTCAGGAAGGTGAATAAGCCTTCACGGTTGTATTCGCTGTCATTGACGGCGAAGTGCTTGACATAGGAGTACACGCCCATGTCCTTCGCCCCCTCGACGGTGCCTGCGCAGATATAGCCCGAGAGGAGGGGATCCTCGCTGTAATATTCCCCGTTCCTCCCGCCGAAGGGATTGCGGTGCAGGTTGGCGCCGGGGGCATACCAGCCGCGCAGCCCCTGCATGGAGTTGCGCTCGAGCCCGACGGAGTGCCCCAGCCCGTACGCGAGCGTCGTGCTCCATGTCTGGGCGAGCATCGTCCCGCTCGGATATGCCATAAAGGTACAGGTCGTGCCGTTCCCGCCCGTGACGCGGGTGTTGAAGCCGAGCGGCCCGTCGAGATCCACATATTGGGGTTTCGCGATGCTGTTGATCGCCGCCGTCTTGAAATAGCCGTCACTGATGAGCCCGACGAGCTCAGCATCCGAGATGTTGGCGATGAGATCTGCCCAGATGTCATCGTCGTAGTCCTTCGTGCCGATCGCATCCCCGAACTTGAGCCCGTTCGGGGTCGCGGAGCGGACGCCTCCGAAATCTCCCGAGTAGGCGAGCTGGGCGTCGGTGGGCGCCTGCTGCCTTGCGACCTCTATGGCATCGGCCGTCCTGTTGCGGGGCGTCGTGATCGCCTTGGGGTACGTCCCCCTGAAATCGTTACGGGAGAGATAGGAAACGGGGGTCTCCTCATGGCTTCCGTCGAGGTCGGAGAGGTCGACTGTCTCCATGTTCCCGCTGCCGTCGGGATCGGTGAATCTGTTCGCGACGGTCATCCCCGTTTTGTCGTCTGTGTCATAGTAGGTCTCGGACATGGTATAGGCAAAATCCGTCTCGCTGCTCTTGATCTCATGGGAATTCTTCATGAGTTTGATGTGATATTCGCCCGCGTCGAGTTCATAGCCCGTGTGTCCGTTGCCGTTTGCGTCATAGCAATCGTAGGACGCCATCTGCCGCACGGGAAGGGTGAGGGTGATGGTCTCGCTCTCCTGCGGCTGCAGGACCTTTGTCTTTTGGAAGGCGCCGAGCACGATGGAGGATTTCTCGATCCCGCCCTTGCCTTCGGGACCCTGATGGTCATAGGGGGCGGAGTAGTAGAGCTCGACGACGTCCGCGCCGGGATACCCGCCCTCGGGGGCGAGGTTTTTGACCTCGACGGTGAACTCGATGACGTCGTTTTTCTCAAGCACGCCCGACCGCTTGGACGCGCCGCCGACCTTGACGTCCTTGACCGTCCATGAGAACTCGGTATAGGAGAGGCCGTAGCCGAAGGGCCACTGCACGACGCCCTCGTACCCGTCGCCGTATTCGTTGTGAACATCGTCCCAGTAGTGCTCGGCATCCGCCGTCTCGAACCACTTATAGCCGACATAGATGCCCTCGGAATAATCGACATAGGCGCGGTAACGGGTGTCGCTCTCCTGTCTGCAATTCAGGTAGACGGTCCCCGCGCCCGCTTCCTTTGCCCCCTTATTGCCCTGCGTCGCCGCGGAGGGGGTGGTGCCGAGGATGTCATAGGCATAGGTATCGACCGTCCTGCCCGAGGGGGAGACCTTCACGCGCTGCGTTTTGATGCTTCCGTCGGCGTTCTTTTCATAGACGGGGCCGTTTTCATCGGTGAGTTGTTTCCCGTCCGCCCCGACGGCGGGAACGGGAGCGTCCTTATAGCCGCGCAGGACGTTGATGAGCCCGTTGACGCCGTTGAGCCCCGTGATCCCGACGAGGAGCGCCCCGTCGATCTTTTCATCGTCCAAAAAGCCTGTTTCCATCGTATTTGCGGTGTTGAGGACGACGATGACCTTTTCGCAGAGCTCCGTCGCGACCGCGATCATATCCTCTTCCTCGGTGGAGAGTTCCAGATAGTGACGGCTTTCATCGGTGATCTGATCGTTGCTGCCCGCCGTCTTCTGCTTGACCTGCCTGAGCTCGAGGTCCTTGCTCTCGCTCCCCGTCCTGCCGATCACGACGAGCCCGACCTTGGAATAGCTCTGAATGCTCTCTCTGAGGTCGAGATATTGCGATTTGGAGGGCTCACGCAGCACAAAGATCTCTTCCGAGCCGAAGGCGACGCCGCCGCGGTATTCGAGATAGTCTTGATCCCCGTACGTCTTGCTGTGGGCGGTATAGTAATTTTGATAGAGGGCGTAGAGGTCCTCGTTATAGCCGATACCCGCCTCTTTGAGGGCAGGGAAGAGCTTGATCTTTTGCAGGTCTGTATTGGCATAGCCCGAGCCGAACGCCATTGTCATCCAGTCATATGCCGCCCAGCCGAAGACGTTGATCTTTTCAAGTTCGGTCTCGCTGAGCGGGAGGGCGGGCGTCTCATTCTCGTCCTTCTCATTTTTGAGGAGCACCGTTCCGTCCTCGACGATCTGCTCCGTCAGTTTCTCTCCCGCGGCGATCGCAGCCTTGTCCACGTTCTGCGCACGGCCGTAGAGGAAGAGACTGATGTCTTCATAGAACATCGTCGCCGCGATGATGAGTGCAAGCATAATCGCAACGACCAGCGTGATGCACGGCGTAAAGATCGCGAGCGCTTTTTTTGCCGACATACTCTTCTTAGCCATTTTTCCCTCTCCTTATCATTCAGTCGGGCGCCCCGCGCCCTGTACGAACCGCATTATAAATTGTGAAAAGCCCCGCCGCAACCCTCATTCCTCAAATTGCAGTCTGAGTGCACAAATTGCACCTCCCCCCCCGCGTCATCCTGAGACAGTGAGCCGTACGAAGTTCACAGGAGCATATTTCGAAGGACCTCCCCTGCGTCCCACGGTCATCCTGCCCCGCGCGCGTTCTTATTACTCTAAGCGCGGCACGAGGAGCGTCAGCGACGAAGTAGCGTAGCGAAGGATCCCCTCAAACGAAGTCCGCGAAAACACGCCGAAGAGCACTTTTTTTGTCGATTTTATGAAAAATTTTTTTTCGGGCGTCAAAAGCAGTTGACATCTTTCGCTTCGAAGATTATAATAACATACTGTATCATTATGTTTAGAATGCGTTTTTGTGCGTTTTCGGGGGGTTACGGCCTCCTGCGGGGCGCCTCCGCTTTCCTTATTTATATGAAAGGCGCGCCGCGTGCGCTGCCGCGGGAAGACGGGAAAAACTTTCGGACATTTCGATTTTTATCGATGAAAAGATATACTCGGTAGATCGCCAAATGATAACAACAAAAAAGGAGTTATTTGACGGATGAACTTACCAATCTACAAGTACGGCAAGACCGAAAGAAGAAAATTCGGCAAGATCAACGAAGTCATCGACATTCCCGACCTCGTCGAGATCCAGAAAGAGAGCTACGACGCTTTCGTCAACGAAGGGATCTCCGAGATCTTCGAGGACTTTTCGCCGATCACCGATTTCTCCGATCACTTCGAGCTGTATTTCCTCTCTCACGAATTCGGCAAAGCGCCCAAATACGATGAGAAAGAGTGCCGCAACCGCGACGCAACGTACGCCCTCCCGCTCAGGGTCAAGGTCCGCCTCGTCAACAAGGTGAAGGGAGACATTCTCGAACAGGACGTCTTCATGGGCGATTTCCCGCTCATGACCGAAAACGGCTCTTTCATCATCAACGGCGCGGAGCGTGTCATCGTCTCCCAGCTCGTCCGCTCCCCCGGCGTCAACAACGTCGAAGAGACGGATAAAACGGGCAAAAAGATCTATGAGACGACGGTCATCCCCAACCGCGGCGCATGGCTCGAATTCAAACAGGATCCCCAAGGCGTCCTTTGGGTGAGCGTGGACAGGAAGAGGAAACTTACCGCGACGGTGCTCCTCCGTGCCCTCGGCTACGGCTCCAACCGTGCCCTCGAAGAGCTCTTCGGCGGCGATAAGATGATCGCTGCCTCCATCGAGCGCGACGAAAAGGAGAGCACGCCCATCCGCTCCGAATCGGACGGCCTTATCGCCCTCTACAGAAGACTGCGCCCCGGGGAAGTTCCCACCGAGGAATCTGTCCGCCAGCACCTGAATATGCTCTTCTTCGACCCCCGCCGCTATGACGTCGTCAAGGTCGGAAGATACAAGTTCAACAAAAAACTCAACCTTGCCTACCGTCTCCCCGGCTGCCGTGTCGCGGACGACGTGTTCGATCCCGCCACGGGCGAACTTCTCGCCTCCAAGGGACAGACCGTCTCCGAGGAACAGGCACGCGCCATCCAGAATGCAGGCATCAACGAGATTTTCGTCCTTGTCAACGACCCCGTCGACGGCGAGATCCGCCACAAGATCATTGCAAACAACACGGCCGACTTCATCGCGCTCTCCGATAAGGACACCAAGGCGCTCGGGCTCCTCAAAACCGTCTATTACCCCAACTTCGTCTTCTCCAAAAAGCTCGCCGAGGAGTGCGAAACGCTCTCCGTCGAAGAGGTCGCGGAGAAGTATATCGACGAGATCAACGCCGTCTACTACACCCGCGAGACCGCGCCCGAGGCAGACGAGAAGCAGGAGGAGAAGAAGAACCGCGAGAAGCGGAGAGACAACCGCATCAAGTTCGTCACGGCGTGCAAACTCTTCCACGAGATCCTCGCCCGTACGCCCTATGCGGCGGATCCCAACGCGCCCGTCGACCTCGACAAACAGGACATGATCGGCGGTCTTCTCACCCCCGCCGAGAAGAAGATCATCCGTCCCCTCATCGAGAAACTCAACCACAAGTGTATCACGGTGGACGACGTCGTCGCCGCCGTCTCGACCAACCTCGACCTGTGCTACGGCATCGGCTCGATCGATGAGATCGACCACCTCGGCAACCGCCGCGTGCGTTCGGTGGGGGAACTTCTCCAGAACCAGCTCCGTATCGGGATGTCGCGGCTCGAACGCCTCATCAAGGAGCGTATGGCGACGGCGGATCCTCAGGAGATCACGCCCTCCGCGCTCATCAACGTGAGACCTATCTCGGCAGTCATCCGTGAATTCTTCGGCTCCTCGCAGCTCTCGCAGTTCATGGACCAGACCAACCCCATCGCCGAGCTCACCCACAAGAGAAAGCTCTCCGCGCTCGGCCCCGGCGGCCTCAACAGAGACAGGGCGACCTTCGAAGTCCGCGACGTTCACCACTCCCACTATGGGCGTATGTGCCCGATCGAGACCCCCGAAGGTCAGAACATCGGCCTCATCTCCTCGCTCGCGACCTTCTCGAAGGTCAATGAATTCGGCTTCATCATGTCCCCGTACCGCAAGGTGGACAAGGCGACGGGCGTCGTTACCGATCATGTCGACTATCTCACGGCGGACGAAGAGGACAGATACGTCGTCGCACAGGCAAACGAGCCCCTCGACGAGGAAGGCCATTTCATCCACGACCGCGTCGGATGCCGCCACAGGGAACTCATCACCGAGATGCCCCGCGAGGCGATCGACTACATGGATGTGAGCCCCAAACAGCTCGTCTCCGTCGCAACAGCGCTCATTCCCTTCCTTGAAAACGACGATACCAACCGTGCCCTCATGGGCTCGAATATGCAGCGTCAGGCAGTTCCTCTCCTCACGACGGAGAGCTCCATTGTCGCGACGGGCATCGAGGCCGCGATCGCACGCGACTCGGGCGTCATGGTCAGGGCCGCGGCGGCGGGTACGGCGGTGGCCGTCTCCTCCGATAAGATCGTCATCCGCGAGGACAGCGGCTACGAAACAGAGTATAAGTTAAAGAAATTCGAGCGTTCCAACCAAGGGACCTGCCTCAACCAGCGTCCCATCGTCTCCACGGGAGACAGGGTGGAAAAGGACGAAGTCATCGCCGACGGTCCCTCCACCAACAACGGCGAGCTCGCCCTCGGCAAGAACATCCTCGTCGGCTTCATGGAGTGGGAAGGCTATAACTACGAGGACGCGATCCTCATCTCCGAAAAACTCGTGCAGGACGACGTGTTCACCTCTATCCACATCGAGGAGCACGAGACGGAGGCCCGCGACACCAAGCTCGGCGAAGAGGAGATCACGAGGGATATTCCCAACGTCGGCGACGACGCTTTGAAAGATCTCGACGAGGACGGCATCGTCCGTATCGGCGCAGAGGTGCAGAGCGGCGACATCCTCGTCGGCAAAGTCACCCCCAAGGGCGAGACCGAACTCACCCCCGAGGAGCGGCTCCTCCGCGCGATCTTCGGCGAGAAGTCGAGGGAAGTGCGCGATACCTCTCTCCGCGTTCCCCACGGCGAAGGCGGCATCGTCGTCGATGTCAAGATCTTCACCCGTGAGAACAAGGACGAGCTCTCCCCCGGCGTCAATAAACTTGTGCGCGTGTACGTTGCACAGAAGCGTAAGATTCAGGTCGGCGACAAGATGGCGGGCCGCCACGGCAACAAGGGCGTCATTTCCCGCGTTTTGCCGCAGAGCGATATGCCTTTCCTGCCCGACGGCACGCCTTTGCAGATCCTTCTCAACCCCTTGGGCGTCCCTTCCCGTATGAATATCGGGCAGGTCCTCGAGGTTCACCTCGGCTATGTATGCCGCCAGCTCGGCTGGAAGATCGCGACCCCCGTCTTTGACGGCGCGACCGAGAAGGACATCGAACAGCTCTTCCGCGAGAACAATCTCTTCAACCCCGAAGGAAAGGTCGACGGCAAGTTCCAGGTCTTCGACGGCAGGACGGGCGAACCCTTTGAGAACAGGGTCACGATCGGTATCATGTACATGATCAAGCTCATCCACCTTGTCGACGATAAGATCCACGCCCGCTCGATCGGTCCTTACAGTATGGTCACCCAGCAGCCGCTCGGCGGCAAGGCGCAGTTCGGCGGACAGCGTTTCGGCGAAATGGAAGTCTGGGCGCTCGAAGCATACGGCGCCGCACACATTTTGCAGGAAATTCTGACGGTCAAGTCGGACGACATCGTCGGCCGTGTCAAGACGTATGAGAGCATCGTAAAGGGGAACAACATCTCCGAGCCCGGCATCCCCGAGGCGTTCAAGGTGCTTCTCAAAGAATTGCAATCGCTGGCGCTCGACGTCAAAGTGCTCACCGAGACGGGCGAAGAGCTCGTCATCCGCGAGTTCGACGAGGATGAGGACATCCGCGACCGCCGTCCCGCATCTCCCGAGCCCGACGAGCAGGATTTCGATTTCAATCTCCCCGACGAAGAGGAAGAGGACGACACGTTCGGCTCTATCTTCGACGAAGCGGGCGAGGACGAGGACTTCGTCTCCGATCCTCTTGCAGACGACAAGGATCTCGGCGAGGACGACGACGATATGTCGGACATCGACGAGGACGGTTTCGGCAGTCTGTTCGATGATGACGACGAAGACGGCGAATAAGAGGAGGGAACGGATATGTACGAATTAAACGATTTCAACAGTATTCAGATCAGCATTGCGTCCCCCGAAAAGATCAGGGAATGGTCTTACGGCGAAGTCACAAAGCCCGAGACGATCAACTACCGTACCCAAAAACCCGAGCGGGACGGACTTTTCTGCGAAAAGATCTTCGGACCCACAAAGGATTGGGAATGCCACTGCGGCAAATATAAGAGGATCCGCTATAAGGGCATCATCTGCGAGAAGTGCGGCGTCGAAGTCACCCGCGCCAAGGTGAGAAGGGAGAGAATGGGGCACATCGAGCTCGCCGCTCCCGTCTCCCACATCTGGTATTTCCGCGGCGTGCCCAGTAAAATCGGGCTCCTTCTCGACATGAGCCCCAAGGCCTTGGAGCAGGTCATCTACTTTGCGGCATACGTCGTACTCGATCCCGGCACCACGGGGTTCGAATACAAACAGGTCGTCTCCGTCAAGGATCTCAATGAGGTCGAAGAGCAGCTGGGCGACTCCTCCAAGACGGGACTCAAAGTCGGCATGGGTGCCGAGGCGATCCGTGAGCTCCTCATGGCCGTCGATCTCGATAAGGAGAGCGCGGCGTGCAAGGAGATCATCGACAGAAATGAAACGGGCGCAAGGCGCGTCAAGGCGATCAAACGGATCGAGATCATCGAATCCTTCCGCAAGAGCGGCAACCGCCCCGAGTGGATGATCTTAACGGTTCTTCCCGTCATCCCGCCCGACCTTCGCCCCATGGTCCAGCTCGACGGCGGCAGATTCGCTTCCTCCGACCTCAACGACCTGTACAGAAGAGTCATCAACAGAAATAACCGTCTGAAGAGGATGATCGAGCTCGGCGCGCCCGAGATGATCATCAAGAACGAGAAGCGTATGCTTCAGGAGGCCGTCGATGCCCTCATCGACAACGGCAGGCATGGCAAATCCCTTTCGGGACCCTCCAACCGTGAGCTCAAATCGCTCTCCGCGCTCCTCCGCGGCAAGCAGGGCAGATTCCGCCAGAACCTTCTCGGCAAGCGTGTCGACTACTCGGGCCGTTCGGTCATCGTCGTCGGTCCCGACCTCAAGATCTACCAGTGCGGCCTTCCCAAGGAGATGGCGATCGAGCTCTTCAAGCCCTTTGTGATGAAGCGGCTCGTCGAGACGAATAAGTGCCATAACATCAAGAGCGCGAAGCGTACCGTCGAAAAGGGTAAGGACTTCGTCTGGGACGTTCTGGAGGAAGTCATCAAGGACCACCCCGTGCTTTTGAACCGTGCACCCACGCTGCACCGCCTCTCCATTCAGGCGTTCGAGCCCGTCCTCATCGAGGGCAGGGCGATCAAGATCTCCCCGCTCGTCTGCGGTCCCTTCAACGCCGACTTCGACGGCGACCAGATGGCTGTCCACCTTCCCCTCAGCATCGAGGCGCAGGCGGAAGCAAGATTTCTGATGCTCTCCGCGAACAATATCTTAAAGCTCGCGGACGGCAAATCGGTCATGAGCCCCACGCAGGATATGATCATCGGCGCCTACTATCTCACCATTTTAAGGCGCGAAGAGGGGAAGAAGTACGACAGTCTCTGCCGTCCCGACGAGAACGGCGAGGTGTACGAACCCCCGATCTATGCCTCCTTCGACGAGGCGCTCATGAGCTACCAGCTCAAGGACATCCACTGTCAGGACGAGATCTACGTCCGCCGTACGGTGGAGCTCCCCGCGGGCAAGTTCGACGATCTGCCCCTTCCCTATGAGAAGGAGTTCGACCGCGGCATCGTTCCCAACAACGCGATCCGTGGCAGAGTCTCCGTCCGCAGAGAGGGAGCGACGGGCAAACTCACCGTGACGGGCGTCATCAAGACGACGGTCGGCAGGATTATCTATAACGACGGGATGCCGCAGGACCTCAACTTCGTCAAGCGCGATCTTCCCGAGGATTACCTCAAACTCGAGCTCTCCACGGAGTTCATCGGCAACGCCCGTGCGATCGGCAAGAAACATCTCTCCCGTATCGTCGAGGCCTGTTTCAAGACGGGCTATGCGCCCAAGGCGTCTGCCGTGCTCGACGCGATCAAGGAACGTGGGTACAAATACTCGACGCTCGCCGCGCTTACAACTTCCGTCTTCGATATGAAGATCCCCGCCGAGAAGGAGGAGATCGTCTCCGAGGCGGAGAAGCAGGTCGCCCTCATCTCCAAGAAGTTTGCAAGAGGCCTTTTGCGCGAGGACGAGAGGTACCACGCCGTCATCGACGTCTGGGACGACGCGACGGATAAGGTCGCCGCGATCCTCAAAGATCAGGGCGTCAAGGATAAGTTCAACCCCATCTGGATGATGGCGGACTCGGGTGCCCGCGGCTCCATTGACCAGATCAAGCAGCTTTCGGGTATGCGCGGACTCATGGTCAACCCTCAGGGCAAGAAGATCGAGGTCCCCGTCAAGAGCTGCTTCAGAAACGGCCTCTCCGTGCTCGAGTACTTCATCTCTTCGCACGGCGGCAGAAAGGGCCTCGCCGACACCGCCCTCAAGACGGCAGACTCGGGGTATCTCACAAGGCGTCTTGTCGATGTCTCTCAGGACGTCATCGTGCGGGAAGAGGACTGCTCGGCGGGCAAGAAACCCCGCGGGACCCTCGTCCGTGCCATCACGGGCGGCAACGGGGAACTCATCGAGAGCCTCGAAGACAGGCTTACGGGCAGATTTGCGGCCGAGGATCTCACCGACGAAGAGGGCAACGTCATCGTCCCTTGCAACGTCATGATCACCGAGGACGCCGCCAAGAAACTCGCCGCGCTGGAGAAGTATAAAAACGGCGTCATGATCCGCTCTATCTTCACCTGCAACACGAGATTCGGCGTCTGCGCGAAGTGCTACGGCAAGAACATGGCAACCACTCTTCCCATCCATGTCGGCGAAGCGGTCGGCGTCATCGCGGCGCAGTCCATCGGCGAACCCGGTACCCAGCTCACGATGAGAACCTTCCACACGGGCGGTATCGCGGCGACGGGGGACATCACCCAAGGTCTTCCCCGTGTCGAAGAGCTCTTCGAGGCGAGAAAGCCCAAGGGCGTCGCGACGATCTGCGAGTTCACGGGTAAGGTCGTCCTCGACGATGCCGATAACCTCAAACACGTCGTCATCTATGACAGGGAGACCGACGAAAAGCTCAAGGATTATGAACTTCCCTACAACGCCGAGCTCCTCGTCAAGGCGGGGGATCTCGTCGAACCGGGCACCCAGCTCAACGCAGGCTCCGTCAACCCTCAGGACATCATCAGGGTGAAGGGCGTCAAGGGCGTTCAGGAGTATATTCTTGAACAGGTCCAGTCCGTTTACCGTTCACAGGGCGTCGATATCAACGATAAGCACGTCGAGATCATCGTCCGCCAGATGCTGAGAAAGGTTCGTATCGAGAACGCAGGCACGACGGATATGCTCCCCGGCCAGCTCGTCGATATGTTCAATTTCGAGGACCAGAACGAGAGGACGATCCTCTCGGGCGGCGTCCCCGCGACGGCAAAGCGCGTGCTCCTCGGCATCACCAAGGCGGCCTTGGCGACGGACAGCTTCCTCTCCGCGGCATCCTTCCAGGAGACCTCGAGAGTTCTGACCGAGGCTGCGATCCAGACCAAGCGGGATCCGCTCATCGGGCTCAAGGAGAACGTCATCATCGGCAAGCTCATCCCCGCGGGCACGGGCCTCAAGGATTACAAGAACGTATCCGTCTCCACGACGGGCGGCTACCGCGATCTCATGGAAGAGACCGCCGCCTCCTCCGCCGACGAGACCTGATCACAGTCACTTCAAATCCCTCTCTTCGGAGAGGGATTTTTCTGTCTCTCTCGCCCGCCCGCGTCATCCTGAGGGAGCGCAGCGACCGAAGGACCTCCCCCGCGCGCCCGCCTCCCCGCCCTTGGTCATCCTGCCCCGCGCTCTCTTCCGCGTCATCCTGAGGGAGCGTAGCGACCGAAGGACCTCCCCGCGTCATCCTGCCCCGCGCCCCTTGGCGCCCGTCCTCCCCGCGTCATCCTGAGACAGTGAGCATTACGAAGTCCGAATCGTAAGTTTCGAAGGATCCCCTCAAACGGAGTCCGAAAAAGCTCCCTCGCCTCCCGCGTCATCCCGCCCCGCGCGCATTCTTATTGCTCTAAGCGCGGCACGAGGAGCGTCAGCGACGAAGTAGCGTAGCGAAGGATCCCGAAGAAGGGAGTGCGACCCTTGCCCACCCCTTGAGGGGTGGGTGTCTCGCCGCGCTGCGGCGAGACGGAAGGGGTGTTCTCTCGGCGCTCCTGTAGAGGAGCTGTCGAACGTAGTGAGACTGAGGTGGGGTATGGTGGAACATTATCCCCCCCATTCGTCTGCCGCTTCGCGGCATCCACCTTCCCCCCGTAGGGGGTCAGGCCTTGCCCACCCCCC
>CANQLW010000027.1 GCA_947624805.1 uncultured Clostridia bacterium
CACATATGGGCAAATGCCTTCGAATTTTGCGCGAAAAGTTCACTGGACTTTTCGCAGAACGCAAAATTCTACCCTACGAGGGGAAGCAAGTGCCTGTTTACTACGCGGGGGGCGGGGCAGGATGACCGTAAAGTTCAGGATGACCGTAAGACGGGTAAGAATCAAGAGATCAATACTTGACGGGGAGGATTTCCTTGGCGGTCCATTTGACGCCCTTTAGCGGACGGCCGCGGGTGTAGGTCGCATCGATCGGGACGTCTTCCGTCGTGAGCGGTTCGACACCGTCCTCCGTGAATACGGCGAGCGGATAGGGCTCGGTGACATAATCCGCAAAGATGACGGTGTCTTCCTTCATATCGGCGACGCGGACGCCCATCGCGCCGCGGTTCAGGGGATCGATCTGGGACACGATGACCCTCTTGAATCTGCCGCCCGATGTGGCAAGCACGAGCTCGCCGTAGTCCTCGAGCTGGCTCGCCCAGATGACTTTATCCCCCTTCTTGACGCTCATGCCCTTGACGCAGGTCGCGGCAGTCTTTCTCACGGGGACCTCATCCATCTTCATGTTGAGGCACATCCCGCCCTTTGTGACAAAATACAGCGTATGGTCGGTCAGTGTGAGCTTTTCAACGGCGACGAGCCTGTCCCCTTCCTCCATCTTCACGGCGGGGCCCTTTCCGTCGAGGCAGTCGGAGAGCGCTCTCCCCATGATCTCGCCGCCCTCGGTGACAAAGAGCAGGGTCGCGCTGTCCGATTCCGTGAAGATCGCGACGACCTTCTCGTCCTTTCCCGCCTCGGTGAGTTCTGTGAGCTTTACGCCGCTCTCCGTCCATTTCCGTACACAGTCTTTGACATTGAAGCGATAGAAATTTGCACGGTCGGTAACGACGGCGGCATATTCATTGGAGAGGAGCGGAAGCATCTGCAGGACGATGTTCCCCTTCTTGTTTGCTTCCCGTCTTGCCGCGGCGAATTTTTTCTCCTCGATACATTTGAGCCTGCCGTCTGCGGTGAGCAGAAGGTAAGCGGGCTGGCCGGGGGTATAGACGTCGTTCCGCTCGGCAAATGCCTCCGCTTCGCTCTCGGGGAGGGCGGATCTGCGGGGAATGACGTACCGCTTCCCGAGCTCGGTGAGTTCTGTTTTGACGACTTCGAGCTGGAGCTTGTTGCTCGCGGCGATCGCGGAGAGTTCCTCGATCGTCTTTTTGAGCTGTTTGAGCTCCTCCTCGAGTTTGAAGACCTCGAGTTTGGTGAGGCGGGCGAGCCTCAGATCGAGGATCGCCTGAGCCTGTTTCTCGGAGAGATCGAACCATTTCCTGAGTTTATCGCGGGCGTCGGGCGTGCTCTCCGCGGATTTGATGATCTGAATGACTTCGTCGATGTTCTGCACGGCGACGATGAGTCCCTCGAGGATATGGCAGCGCTCCTTTGCCCGTGCGAGATCGAATTTCGTGCGGCGGAGGACGACCTCGCGCTGGTATTCGACATAGTAACGGATGATGTCCATGAGCCCCATGAGCATGGGCTTGCCCTTGGCGATTGCAACCATATTGATGCCGAAACTGACTTCGAGATCGGTATATTTATACAGAATGTTCAGGACGTTTTCGGCGTCCTTGCCCGTGCCGCGGAGCTCCACGACGGCACGCATCCCGCTCCTGTCGCTCTCATCCACGACTCTCGTGATGGGGGCGAGCTCGCTCTTCTGCTCACGGAGCTCGGCGATCTTTCTGAGCAGGTTTGCCTTATTGACCTGATAGGGAAGTTCCGTGATGACGAGATAGCGCTTGACGTTGGCGTCATCCTCTGCCGTCGGGCGCTCGCCCTCGGCGAGCTCGACGGAGACCTTTGCACGCAGAACGATCTTCCCCTTCCCCGTCGCATATGCCTGTTCGATCTCCTTGGCGAGGATCTTGCCGCCCGTGGGAAAATCGGGGGCGGGGATGTATTTCATCATCTTTTCAAGGGTGATGCGGGGGTTATCGATATAGGCGCAGATGCCGTTGATCACTTCCCCGAGGTTGTGCGGGGGGATGTTCGTCGCGAGGCCCACGGCGATGCCCGACGCCCCGTTGACGAGGAGGTTGGGGAAGCGCCCCGGGAGCATATCGGGCTCCATGAGGGAGTCGTCGAAGTTGAGCGAGAAGGAGACGGTCTCCTTGTCGAGGTCGCGCAGAAGTTCGAGGGCGAGCGGTTCGAGCCGCGCCTCGGTATAGCGCATGGCAGCGGCGGGATCGCCATCGACGGAGCCGAAATTGCCATGCCCGTTGACGAGCGTCATGCCCATGTTGAAGTCCTGCGCCATGCGGACCATTGCGTCATAGACGGAGCTGTCCCCGTGGGGGTGGTATTTGCCCATGCAGTCGCCGACGATACGCGCCGACTTCTTGTGCGGCTTATCGGGCATGAGCCCCATCTCATACATCGTATAGAGGATCCTGCGCTGGACGGGTTTCAGACCGTCCTCCACGCGGGGAAGCGCCCTGTCGAGGATGACAAACTCGGCATACGGGAGCATGGACTGGGGAAGGACCTCCTCGAGCGGGGTCACAAAGAGCTGTCCCGTCGGTTCCTGCTGCATCTCATTCTTCTTCATCGCCTGCGTCCCCCTTCTTGCCGACACGCGCCATGAACGTGTCTACCTTATTGAAATTGGCGTGTTTGCTCAAAAAGTCCTTTCTGCCCTCGACGGCATCCCCCATGAGCTTGGTGATCATGTCGTCGGCGGCGATCGCATCGTCCACGGTGACCTGTGTGAGATTGCGCCGCGCGGGGTCCATCGTCGTCTTCCAGAGCTGCTCCGCGCTCATCTCGCCCAGTCCTTTGTAGCGCTGGATGAGATACCCCCGCCCGACCTTTTCGATCTTCTCCTGCAATTCCTTGTCGTCATAGGCGTACTCCTCGATGGAACTGTTCTGCTTATAGACCTTATAGAGCGGGGGCATTCCGATGTAGACGTGCCCCGCGTTGACGAGCTCCTTCATGTAGCGGAAGAAGAAGGTGAGCAGGATGCAGCGGATATGGAAACCGTCCTGATCGGCATCCGAGAGGATGATGACTTTGTGATAGTTGATCTTATCGATGTTGAAATCATTCCCGACGCCCGCGCCCAAAGCGGAGATCATCGTGCGGATCTCTTCGTTGGCGAGCACTTGGTCGAGCCGCTTCTTTTCGACGTTCAGAGGCTTGCCCCTGAGGGGAAGAATGGACTGGAACTGCCTGACCCTCGCCTGTTTGGCAGTGCCCCCCGCGGAGTCTCCCTCGACGATGAAGAGCTCGTTGAGCTCGGGCTTCTTGCCCGTGCAGGCGGCAAGTTTGCCGACGAGCTGCAGCGAATCGATGCTGTTCTTGGCGCGGGCGGTATCCTTGGCCTGACGGGTCGCGATACGGACGCGGGCGGCGCCCTGTGCCTTTTTGATGATCTCCTCGAACGCCTTCCTGTTCTTGGGATCGGCAGAGAGCGTTTTGAGACCCTCAACGACGACGCTCTCCACGCTCGCCCTCGCCTCGGGATTGCCGAGCTTGGTCTTGGTCTGGCCCTCGAACTGGACGTTCTTCATCTTGACGGAGAGAACGACGGAGAGCCCCTCGCGGAAGTCATCCCCGAGGAACCCGTCCTTGTCCTTTAAGAGTTTGTTGTCCCGTGCATAGGCGTTGAGCACGCGGGTGAGCCCGCTGCGGAAGCCTGCTTCATGCGTGCCGCCCTCGGGGGTAGGGATATTGTTGACGAAGGAGTACAGGCTCTCGGTAAACTCCGTCGTGTGCTGGATGGCAAATTCGACGATGATGCCGTCCTTCTCCCCCTTATAGGTGAGCGGCCTGCGGTAGAGCGTCTCACGGCTCCCGTTGAGAGCAGCGACGAAATCCGAGACCCCGCCGTCGAAACAGTAGGAGACGGAATAGGGCTTCGTGCCATCGATGCCGAGCTGGACGTCCTCCCCCTCCGTTGAGACGGCATCGTTCATCGTCAGGCGCTCGTCGGTGAGGGTGATCGTGACCCCCTTGTTGAGGTAGGCAAGTTCTCTGAGGCGCCGATTGACCGTTTCGGTATCGAAGACGGCGTCGCCGAAGACGGCTTCGTCGGGCAGAAAGTGCACAAAGGTACCGTGCTTTTTCGTCCGCTTGCCGATGTCCTTGAGCGGGGCCGTCGGGACGCCCGATTCGTACTTCTTCTTTTTGGGATCAAAGTAGGAGGTGAAGCCCATTTCGAAGGTCTTGCCGTCGCGGCAGACACGGACGTTCAGCCACTTGGAAAGGGCGTTGGTGACGGACGCGCCGACGCCGTGCAGCCCGCCCGAAAAGGAGTAATTGTGCCCGTCGAATTTCCCGCCCGCATGGAGCTGGGTAAAGACGACCTGAACGCCCGAGACCTTCGTCTTGGGGTGGATGTCTGTGGGAATGCCGCGGCCGTTGTCTTCGACGGAAGCGGAGTTGTCGGGATAGATATGGACGTCGATCTTGTCGGCAAAGCCGTTGGCCGCCTCATCGATCGCGTTGTCGACGATCTCCCAGAGAATGTGATGGAGACCGCTCTTGCCCGTCGAGCCGATGTACATCCCGGGGCGGAGACGGACCGCCTCGAGCCCTTCGAGAATGGTGATATCGCTCGCATCATAGTGCTGCTGTGCCATGAAAAACCTCTTTCGCGTAATATTTCATCATAATTATAGCACATCTTGCGGTCAAAGGCAATGGTTTACGCTACATTTTGCGGAAAAAGCGGCGAGGCCGCAGCCGCGCCCTTGGCGTCCCTCTCCTACGGTCATCCCGCCCCGCGCTCTCTTTCGCGTCATCCTGAGACAGTGAGCATTACGAAGTCCGATGAGCAAGTTTCGCCCCGCGCGCGTTCTATTGCACGAAGCGCGGCACGAGTGGCTTTGCCGCAAAGTAAGGATCCCGAAGAACGGAGTCCGAAAAAAAGCTCCCCCTCTCCCCCGCGTCATCCTGCCCCGTGCGCGTTCTATTGCACTAAGCGCGGCACGAGGAGCGTCAGCGACGAAGTAGCGTAGCGAAGGATCCCGAAGAACGGAGTCCAAAAAAAGGCTCCTCCCAAGGAGGATCCTTCGATCGCTACGCTCCTCAGGATGACGCCAATAGAACGCAGTGAGACTGAGGTGGGCAATGTTCTAAAATAACGGCGCGTGGCAGGGTTGCCCTGCCGCCCTGCGTCATCCTGAGCGTAGCGAAGGATCCCGAAGAACGGAGTCCGAAAAAAAGCTCCCCCTTGGGGGGGGAGCTGTCACGAGTTTACGAGTGACTGAGGAGGGGCACCATTCCAATTTACGTGCCTTAGGCGGAATTCATTTCCGCCGTGGGCGACTCAATTTGGTACCCTACGGGAACCATAATGTCGGGGAGAGCGACCGCGACGATAACTCCATATCCCAGAGGGCGACATTCCTCGCTTGTATTTGTTTGCGTAGCAAACAAATCAAGCGAAAATATTTTTATCTCCTATCCATAGCGTACGCGGCCGCGCCGTACATCCCCGCGTCATTGCCCAAGGTCGCACGCACGATCTCGAGCGGTGCATACTCATTCGATGCGAGAATGTTCTTATAGACAAACCGTTTGACGGGCCGTATGAGCGCGTCCCCTTCGTTCGAGACGCCGCCGCCGAGGATCACCACCTGCGGGCGCAGAAGGTTCACGATGTTTGCGATCCCCTCTCCCAAGGCCTTGATATAGTTATCGACGATCCTCTTTGCCACTTTATCTCCCCGCCTTGCCGCGATAAACGCCGTCTTGCCCGAGACATCGTCGAGCGACTTCGCTTCTTCCCACATGAGGGAATCCCTGTTCCGCTCCATGGCATCCCTTGTATCGCGTTTGAGCGCCGAGGCGGAGGCATACCGCTCAAGGCACCCCCTTCTGCCGCAGGTGCACTTGATACCCCCCATACGGATGACGGTGTGCCCGAGCTCTCCGCCCGCCGAACGGTACCCTTCGACGAGCTTTCCGTCCATGACGATCCCCCCGCCGACGCCAGTTCCGAGGGTGATCATGACGGAATCGGCGTACGATTTTCCGCTGCCGAACCGTGCCTCGCCGAGCGCCGCCGCATTGGCGTCATTGGTGACGTAGACGGGAATGCCGAGATGAGAGGAGACAAGCTCTGCGAGCGGAACATCTTTCCAGCCGAAATTGGACCAGTTGACGACGACCCCCCTCCTCGAATCGATGATCCCCGGGGAGCCGATCCCGACGCCGAGCACATCGGAGACGGAGATCCCGTACTCCGCGATGATCTCGAGGGCGAGCCCCGAAAGGTCCCACGCCGTCTTTTCGGGCGCGTCCGATTCCCTCGTCTCACATCTTCTCATGGCGCGCATGACGCCCGTCTCATCCAGAAGTCCCGCCTTGGCGGACATCCCGCCGAGGTCGATCCCGATAAAATATTTCATCCCCATATCCTCCTTCCTGAAACCGGGCTCAGCCCAGTTTGATCCTCTTGCATAAAATTTTATAGGACAGCCTGAGCACCGCGCTCTGCAACTGCCCGGGGAAGAGCATGGCGAGCGTGACCGTCGTACGATAGCGGATCTTTCTGTAAAGTTTCCTGTCCGTCTCGGCGATATGCCGCCAGAGCCCCTTCATCGCCGCCTTCCGCTCCTTCGTCCGCTCTCTGCCGAGCACGAAGAGCATCGTCGTCAGCATATAGTCCGCGAGCGCATGAAACATATAGTGTCTGAGTCCCTTGGGCTGCGACACGATGTCCTCATACCGCCACGCATCCGTCAGATGCTGCATCACGCGGAGCATCTGTTCATACCGCTTGAGCATATTGGGAAGATTGACCGACTGGTCAGCCCGCCCGATGAAGTAGCGGTAGAAATCGATGTCGAGATAGCAGAGCTTTTTCGCATAGGGCAAGGGCTCGTAGGAGACGATGTCGTCCACATAGAACGTATGCTCGGGGAGCAAAAGCCCGCTCTTTTTCAGCACTTCCGTCTTATAGACGAGGGCGTGCATCAGGAGCATGAGCGAGAGGCGGAAGCGCTTCGCTTCATTCCATACGAAGATCCTGCCGACGGGGAACTTTTTGTCGTAACGGCAGAAATGGCGGGTATTGTCGGCGCTGTGTTCATAGACGTAGTTGACGATGTAGAGATCGGGCTCCGTCCCCTCCCCGCTGCGCCGTTTGATGTCCCCGAGAAGGGTCTTGTATGCCTCCCCGTCCGCCCAGTCATCCGAGTCCACGACCTTATAGTAGAGGCCCGTAGCGAGGGCGAGCCCCGCGTTGACGCCCGAGCCGTGCCCGCCGTTTTCCTTGTCGACGACACGGACGACGGACGGGTATTGTTTCTCGTATTCCCGTGCGATCGCGAGGGTATCGTCCTTGGACCCGTCATTTACGATGATGATCTCGACGTCCTCTCTGCCCGTGAGCAGGGAATCGATGCATTTTCTCATATAGTCCTGCGAATTATAGCAGGGCACTGCAAATGTGATGTATTTCATGGAGTTGATAGAAAAACGATACCGCTTCGATCTTGCCGAGGCAAAAATCTTGGCGCCCCTGTAGGGAAGCTGTCACGAACGCAGTGAGTGACTGAGGGGTTTTGAACCCTCGCCCCTGCCGCCGCAGAGGGCGGCAGGTTGCGTCATTCACAGGAGATCCACTCTACATGAACAAGACTTCGCGGATATTACTCGGCGGCGGGAGCGGGTTTCAATGCCTCGTATGCCGCCTGTTTTTCTGCTTTGACATCGATCGCCTCCGCAGCTACCGTGAAGAGTTCTTCCGTCTTTGCGTCGCGCTCCGCCTTTGCCTCTTCGGTATCGTCGGGTCTTGCCGCGAGCTTCTCGCTCTTTTTGACGTGGGCGAAATACTTCATGACCTTGGAATTGACCTGAGATGCCGCGGTATGCGCCTCTTTCTCTGCATTGGAGAGATCCGCCGCCGCCTGCGCCTTCTCATAGGCAAGCCTTGCAGCCTCGACCTTCTCTTCGGGAGCGCCCATGGCGACGAGCCGTTCATACTTCGCCTTCTTCTTCGCCGCAACCTTATTGTTGTTGGGGAAGATGACGAGGAAGATGAAGAAGAAGATGACCATGGAGACACCGCCCGTGATGACCGTCTTGATGAGACCCGTGACGGCATCCGGCCAGCCCCAATGCACAAAGAATACGTTGCAGATGCCCCAGATCGCGTTGACGAAGACGGAGACGAGCACCCAGCCGATGAAATACCACATCGCCTGATACCACGGGTTGCCGTGGGAGCGATATGTAATATTTCTCTGGAGCGGGAAGTTGATGCACTGTGCCGTGAAGACGGCGAGCTCAAAGGCGATGAAATAGCCGAGGCCCTGCACATCGCCGAAGATCATGTAGGGTTGGCCCCCCGCAACGGAGACGGGAACGTTCGGCCAGCCCCAAGGCCCGTTGTTGAGCCCCGCAAAGGCGTACGGCAGGAACGTCATCACGATGTACTGCCAGATCGTGACGCCCTCCGAGAAGACGATGAAGAAGAATACCATATAGATGATATTCGAGAGCTTGGGGTGTTTCTCCGCGAAGTTGTACCAAACGCCGAGCCACCAGCGCCAGATCTTCTGGAAGAAGGCGACGAACGCATTCTTCGAGAGGGGTTTTAACTGTTTTTCGAGATCTTGTACCGAGTAATCACTCATGCTGCTTTCCCTTCCTTTTGCATTTTCTTTTCAAGTTTCGCCTTTTGTTTGGCGGCTTTGATCTCAGCTTTCTCTTCCTTGCTCTTATGCAGGAACTGGTGAAGTCCCTTGAAGAAGTGCCCGTCGAACATCTTGATGAGCCCCTCCATCTGGCGACGGTTCATGCCGCCGAACTTCCCGAGCCCGCGCATGGGCTGGTGCAAGGTACCCATGACCATGGTATTCGCAAGCCCGCGGTTGCCGAACGCCTTGCTCGCGCCGATCACAAAGCGGATCGCCCACGAGAAGAAGCGTCCCGTCCAGCCTCTTGCATATCTGAGGTCGCCCACCGTGCTGTTCTCGGTGACGGGGAGCCTCCTCTTCTTGCCCGTATCCCGCTCGACCGTCCTGCCGAGGAGCCTGAAATACTCTTCGTCGGGAACGTTCCTGATCTCGCCTTTCGCATAGCTCGGGAAGGCTTCCTTTTGCTTCTCGGGAAGGATCCCCTCCAGCGAGACGGTAGCCGTCAGGCGGATATCCTCGGAGGAGGCGCCGACACAGATGTCGTATTCCCCCGCCTCGGTCTTCCAGTCATTCGATTTGACGTCGAAGAAGGCGAATGTACGGCCGTTGAAGGGCACCGTGACCCGTTTGCTCTCGGAGGGGAGCAGGGAGACGCGTTTGAATCCCTTGAGCTCGAGACGGGGACGGATGATCCTGCTCTCGGGCATGGAGATGTAGACCTCGGCGATCTCGTCGCCCGCGCGGTCCCCCATGTTCGTCACGGTGAAGCTCACCCCGTCCTTCGTCGCCTCGATCTCCGAATAGGCAAAGCGGGTATAGCTGAGCCCGTAGCCGAAGGGATACTTGGGCTTGACGCCCGATGTCGTGAAGTAGCGATACCCCACGAACAGCCCCTCTCTGTATTCCGTGCTGTCCTTCTGCCCCGGGAAATAGTCGGGGGAGGAAGTGGGAGAATCTTCATAGCGATAGAGCCAGCTCTCGGCAAGTTTGCCCGAGGGATTGACGGCACCCGTGAGGACGTCCGCGACGGCTTCCGCCCCCGCCTGTCCGCCGAGCCCCGCATAGAGGACGGCCGCCGCGCCCTTCGTCCACTCCGTCTCGACGACAGAGCCGCACGAGAGCACGACCACGACCTTCTTGCCCGTCGCGATGAGCTTCCGGCAGAGATCCTGCTGGTTCTGGGGCACATGGATGTGCTCCCTGTCCAGCCCCTCCGCCTCGGAGAACTCGTCGAGCCCCGCAAAGTAGAGCACGACGTCGGCGAGTTTTGCCGCCTTCACCGCCTTCTTTGCAAGCCCCTTCTTCTTTTTGCCGAAACGGTTGAACCCGCGCTCCTCGGCAACGACTTTGAGCGCTGTCTTCGAAATCGCCTCCTGCGCCGTGGAGAGTTTGGTAGGATTGACGATCGAACTCCCCGCGCCCTGATAGCGGGGGTCGAAGGCGAAGTCGCCGATGACGGCCACTTTGGTACCCTTTTTGAGGGGGAGCACGCCGTCGTTTTCGAGGAGGACCATGGCCTTGTCCGCGCATTCACGGGCGAGCGCATGGTGTGCATCCACGTCAAAGGGCTCGATCTTCTTGGGATCGGAGAACTCGATGAGCCCGAGGATACGCTCGACGCTCTCATCGAGAAGGCTCTCGGGAATGACGCCCTCTTTGACCGCCTTGACGAGGTCGTCCGCGCCGTATTTGCAGGCGGGCATTTCGAGCTCGTTGCCCGCTTTGAGTCCTTCGATACGGCTGTTGGAACCCGCCCAGTCGGTGACGACGACGCCCTTGAATCCCCACTCGCCGCGGAGGATGTCCCGCATGAGGTGGGTGTTTTCATTGGTGAACGTCCCGTTGAGACGGTTGTAGGAGGTCATGACGGTATTCGTCTGCCCTTCCTTGACGGCGATCTCGAAGCCCGTGAGATAGATCTCGCGGAGCGTCCGCTCGTCGATGACGGAATCCGTCGTCATGCGGCGCAGTTCCCTGTTGTTCGCCGCGAAGTGCTTGATACAGGCATTGACATGGGTGGACTGGATCCCCCGCACATACGCCGCCGCCATCTTCCCCGCGAGATAGGGATCTTCCGAGAAGTACTCGAAATTGCGCCCGCAGAGCGGATTGCGCTTGATGTTGAGCCCGGGGCCGAGGACCATGTCCACTTCCATGGACGCCGCCTCCCTGCCGAGCGCTTCGCCGACACGTTCGCCGAGCTCCTCGTCCCAGCTGCACGCCATGATGGACGCCGTGGGGAAGCAGGTCGCGGGAATGCTCTTGTGGAGCCCCAAATGATCCGCCGCCGCCGCCTGTTTTCTCAGTCCGTGAGGGCCGTCCGAAAGATACATCTCACGGACGCCGTACTCAGGATAGTCCCGCGTCTTGAAAAACGCTTTCCCGGTGAGAAAATCCGCCTTCTCTCTCAGCGTCATGCTCTTTACGATCGCTTTCTTATCCATATATACTCCTTCTATATTCATTTGATCTCATTTTAACAAACTTTGTTAATATTTTGCGTTTTTCGGCATAATTTGTCATGAATCAGACGCAAATGACACATCGTCTACACCACCGAAGGTACTCTGCCGCACGAAAAATCCCCCATAAAAAGACAGAACACTCGCAGAAAACTCCGCAAGCGTTCGTCATAAGGGGGGATGAAGAAGAGGAATTGGTCCGTCTTTCCGTCTTCTGCACACATTATATACCATAACGGGCGCCGCGGTTCACTTTCGGCATAATTTGCTTTTTTTGTTACATAAATTGCAAAAAAATATCTTTTTTTCTCGGTTGACTGAAATTCACACCGACTTTTTCGTCTTTTTGTGAAAAAATCACAACGGTAACATGATGTCGAGGATAAAGGTATGTTCCGTCACATCAAAATGCATGATGCCGCCGTATTTTTCGACGATGAAGGCGATGCTCTTGACACCGTAGCCGTGGTTCTCCTTGTCCTGCTTTGTCGTTTGGGGGAACCCGCCGACGATCTTGACTTCGGAGGGCACATAGTTCTCGACTTCGATCTTCGCCATCTCCCCCACTTTCCGAACGGTGAGGGTGATCGTCCGCTTCTCTTCCTCCTCCACCCCTTTCAGACACTCGATCGCGTTGTCGAGCGCGTTGCCGAAGAGGGAGTAGATATCCGTCTCGTCGAGTTTTTGGAGCAGGCTCCCGTCCACGATCGTCACGAGTTCGATGCCCGCCGCGTCGCACATCATGTGTTTCTGGACGAGGACGATGTCGAGCGTCTCGTTGCCCGTCTTCTGCATGAGACTGAGCACGTTGACGGCGTCGAGCGCTTCCTTGAGCCACGGCCCGCCGCTCCCGCCCGCCTGCATGAGCCCGAGCTGGTGCTTGAGGTCATGGTATTTGATATTCATCGTATCGAGGTTCTGCCTGAACATCTCATATTGCTTCCTGTCGCTCTGCCAGAGCAGCTGGATGATGCCGATGTCCTCCTCGAGCTTCTTGTTGTAGACGTTCGTGTACAGGCTGTCGAGCAGAATAAACCCGCAGACGAGCCCGAAGAAGATGTGGAAGAGGTGGAGATAGGAGTACTCCATCTGTTCGCGGACGAGCTCCGTCTCCGTGAAACGGTTGAGGATAATGAGGGCGATGACGATGAGCATCGTGCTCAGAAGGAGCTTGATGTTGTTTGCGCGGAAGTTTTTTTCCTTCTCGAGACGCCGCGTGAAGAGGAAATAGCAGACACTGAAGACCGCCGCCATGCTCAGAAAGTAGGTAAAGACATACAGCCAGCTCCCTTCGGGCACGCCCGCGCGGAAGAGCACGAACTCCCACAGTTTGGAAAAGCGGAAGAGAAGGTGCTGGATGACATAGGCGCTCATCGAGAGGAAGAGGGCGTTCCAGAAATCTCCCTGAAAGCACAGCCGAACGGCACAGACCGTCAGAACGGCGAGCATGAGATACCAGAGGCTCGAGAGAAAATCATTCGTCCCGACGACATAGGGAAAGGTGCCGCAGGCGATGAGAATGAGCGCGACGATGGCGATCGGGATCCTCACCGCCGCCAGCTTCCGCGGCCTTAGAAGGGGCAGAATGGGCAGGAAGGAGAGAAGCAGCTCATAGGCAAACCCGTCTACCGTAAAAAATGCGACGATCTTGTCCCACATGACCTACCTCGTGTACTTCATGTACTTTTCGACAAATTCCTTTTTTTTGTGGCGGCTCATGAGGAGCTCGACACCGCCCACGCGGACGATATTGCCGACGACGGAATCCACATAGCGAAGATTGACGAGATAGCAGCTGTTGCAACGGCAGAAATTCATGCCGACGAGCCGCTCCTCGAGCGCTTTCAGGGAATCACGGGTCCTCAGTTCCCCGCCGTCCGTCGTATGGAACACGAGGTTGTGGCTCTCCACTTCGACATAGAGGATGGTGGATGACGGGAGCACTTTGACTTCCTGACGGGTATTGATGACGATACTGACGTCCTCCTCGCGGCGTTTTTTGACCCGCTCGATGCTCTTTTTGAGGACCTGCGTAAAATTAAAATAGCGTACAGGTTTGATGAGATAGGCGATCGCGTCCACCTCATACCCCTGCACGGCATATTGCGGCATATTCGTGATGAAGATAATACAGCACTCGCTGCCCGTACGGCGCAGTTTGCGTGCGAGTTCCATACCGTCGAGATGGGGCATTTCGATGTCGAGGAAAACGACGTCGTAATTGCCTTTATAGTTCTCGATGAACTCGAGGCTGTCGGTATAGGAATCGACGGTAAAGTCAAACGCCCCGCTCTCCTTTGCCGTGCTTAGATAGTTCTGCATGATGGCAAGGTCTTTCTTGTTGTCATCGACGAGCGCAATGCTGATCACGAATCTCCCTCCCCTACACAATATTATACAACGAATTCACGGAATGTCAAGAGGAAAATTCCGAATCTTTCCCGCCTCTTGGCTCCCCGCCCCGCGCCCCTCGCGGTCATCCTGCCCCGCCCTCTCTCCCGCGTCATCCTGCCCCGCGCGCGTTCTATTACACGAAGCGCGGCACGAGGAGCGTCAGCGACGAAGTAGCGTAGCGAAGGATCCCGAAGAACGAAGTCCGTCAAAGCTCCTCCTTGGGGAGGAGCTGTCGCCGAAGGCGACTGAGGCGGGGAAAGGCTCCTCCCAAGGAGGAGCTGTCGAACGTAGTGAGACTGAGGTGGGCAATGTTCCCAATCAACGGCGCGTGGCAGGGTTGCCCTGCCTTCCCCCTTGCCTGCCCCCTTTTCAAGGGGGCGGGTGGCGCGGCGCAGCCGCGTCAGGTGGGGGTAAAGCTCCCCCTTGGGGGGGAGCTGTCGCCAAAGGCGACTGAGGCGGGGACTCGGCGCCCCCTTGAGGGTGGAACAACGCGTTCTGCCAAAGATTGATAATCTTTGGCGCGTTGCGACATGAGCGCCCCGCCCGCACGTTCTTTTGTCGTCGAAGGGCGGCACGAGGAGCGAAGCGACGAAGTAGCGCATTATCTCGCGCGAGCGGTGACCGCCCCGCCCGCGCTTTAATTGTGCCACCAAGGGCGGCACGAGCACGAAGTGCGAAGTAGGGCGGGATTCTACCCGCCCGAGACAGCTGTCCCGAGCAAAGCGAGGGACTGAGGGGGTGTCGTTCCAATCAACGGCGCGTGGCAGGGTTGCCCTGCCCTCCCCCTTGCCTGCCCCCTTTTCAAGGGGGCGGGTGGCGCGGCGCAGCCGCGTCAGGTGGGGGTTCATTCCCAATCAACGGCGCGTGGCAGGGTTGCCCTGCCTAAGCGCACTCAATTTGGTACCCTACGGGAACCACAATGTCGGGGAGAGCGACCGCGACGATGACTCAATATCCCAGAGGGTAACATTCCTCGCTTGTATTTGTTTTGGAGCACGCGCCCGAAGGAGCGCGGACGATAAAACAAATCAAGCGAAATAAAGCAAAAAAGAGAAGCCAAGCCTCTCTTTTTTGCTTGTGTGGAGAAAGGTACTAAATACCTCAGTGTGAGCAATTATCCCAGAAGTTCGGCGAGCTGTGAGGAATATGCCTCATAGGTCATCCCCGCACGGAAGGAGCAGCCCTCTGCATCCTTCACGACGGTAAACTGTGTCGCCGTGCCCGCATGATCTTTGACTTCCTGTGAAGCGGCCGCCGCCGTCCATGCGTTCTTCGTCGCAAATCCTTCTTCAAAGACGAAATCCGAGTGCCCGATCAACACATTGCACGCCCCTTCATTCACCGTGACGTCTGCATAGCAATTTGTAATATCCTTCAGATTCATCGCCGAACCGTACCCGGGGTCATGGACATCCCCGATCAGACCGCCCGACCAGATCTGTCCGTCCGCCGCCGTGGCCTCGATCTTCCCCGTCGCATAGCAGTTCACGATCGACCCGAGCTCGCCGACATTGTTATGCAACTGGCTGTCCTTTGCGACCATGGTCCCTGCGATCCCGCCGCAGTTCCCGCCGCTCAGGTCAACCTTTGCATAGCAGTTATTGATCTCGCCCCACGACTGCCCGACAATCCCGCCGATGCCCGCATTTCCCGTACGGTCAACGATCTTCACTTCCGCGCGGCAGTTATAGATCCGCCCCGGCATATAGCCGACGACCCCGCCGACATACGTCGTGCAATTGCTTGCACCCTTGGTGATCTCGACCGTAGCATTCACGACCTGCACGTCATGGATGGTCGACGATTGCCAGCCGAAGCCGCCCACGACGACCCCGACACGGCAATATCTCCAGCTGCTCCATGCTTCCACGGTGACGGAGGCGTTCTCCACGATGAGATTTTCGATGACCGTCGCACCGGTCCCCATATTGGATGTCTCGGCGGTAAGGCCGAAGAGACCGACATTTTCCGTATTCGCAGCACGGATCGTGAGCCCCGAGATCTTATGTCCCCGTCCGTCAAAGGTCCCGACAAATTTTGTGATCGGCGTCCAGACGTCCGTCAGAGTGATGTCCTGCGTGAGTGCGATCGTATTGCTCTTGAAATTCTTGCCGCCCGCCGTTGCAGTGCGGAGCGCGATGAGATCCGCCTCGCTCGAGACAAGATATACGCCGTTCTGATCGGCCATGAGCCCTGCCGAGGGGTCGTAATACCCGATCTTGCTCCGATCGGCATCCTCGGCGATGTATGCAAGGAGATCTTCCGCCGTGAACGCGGGATCGCCGTCCGTGGCGCCGTCAAGGAGGAAGACGCCCGATACGATCTTCTTGTCGGCATCAAACTTCACATTCCAGCCGACGACGTCATACGGCGGCTCGGTGACCTTCTTCGAACAGCCCGCAAGGGCAAGATCTGCATAGCCGACATCCCTCGTCCCGCCGTTTTTGACGATCTTGTTGCTGTCCGTCATGAAGATACGCTGATGTGCAAAATCCTGCGCTCCCTCGATGCTGATGAGAGACCAGCCGACAGCCCCCTCCGCATCCGCGGGCGTCACGTCATGGACGGTATTCCCGTCGATATAGATATTTGCATTGTATGTCTTCGACCACATCTGGTGCGTGGTGATGACTTTGAGCGTCTTGGAAGGGTTCGCCGCCTTGTCCTCGCCCGTCACATAGAAAACATTGTCACGGATGGACACGCCCTCTGCGGCGGAGTTGATGTCGAGACCCTTGATGATCGCCTCATAGAGGTTGCTGTAAGGCCGCTCCGCGGAGCCGAACGTGTTCCCGCTGAAGACGTCGCCGTCGACCCAAGCGCCCCATCCGATGATGACCGCGCCCGTGCCGCCGCCGAAGACCGTATTGCCCGTGAATTCGATCTTCCCGCCGTTGAGCCTGACAAAGCCCCATTCGGGGTCGGTATTCGTCACGGCCTGAACGTCGATATAGCAATCCTTGACCGTGAGCTTGCCTGCAGCCGTCGCAATATGCGTATTGCCCATAAACTTGATGTTTTTGAACACGAAGTTCACGCCCGCATAGGTCGCGCTGTCATAGACGGTATGATTCTCGTCCGCGGCAGCATTGACGCCGAGATACAGGATCGTATCCGTGATCGTGCCCGTGAAGCTGTCGGGATTATCTGGATCGCCCGTCCCCTCATAGACGACTTCGGAAAGTTTCCCCTCCGCGTCCCATTTCTCGTTGACGGTATAACCGAGATCGGAATTGTTGGCGAGCACGGCATCGGACTCGGTGTCCTTCATGGTGAGCGTGCCCTCGCCGTCGACTTCGCCGACGACGCCGCCGTTTTTCAGCGTAATATGGGATTCATGCAGGACGACCGTGCTCTCTTCGACGGTAACGCCTTCGATCGTGGTCTGTCCCTTTGCCTCACCGACGAGGATCCCCGCGTGCACTTCTGCGGAGGCCTCCGCGTTGACCGTTGCATTCACGAGCGTGACGTTTTCGATGGTGGCATCCTCGACGACGCCGAACAGCCCGACCGCGGTCATCTCCGCCGTTGCCGTGACACTGAAATTGCGGATGCTCATGCCGCGCCCGTCAAAGGTCCCCTTGAAGGGATGATCGGCAGTGCCGATGGGCTCCCAGCCCGTCTCCTCCGCCATCGCCATGACCTCGGGGAAATTAATGTCTGCATCTAAATATACCGTTTTGCCCGTGAAATCGACGGCATCCTCATTGACGGATTTCCGCAGCGCCTTCAGATCCTCGAGATCGAAGATATGGAACTCGGTCGCCGTCTCCACAGTCGTTTTTGTGGACATATTGGCGATTTCCGTCCAGTTCGCCCCGTCATAACGATAGATGATATAGCCCGCGGTATCGGAGAAGGCGGCAAAGGTGAGCAGATAATAATCGCCCTCCTGCACGTCCTCGAGCTCCGCCTTGTCGGGCTCGGTCTTCCCCGTAAACCACACGGAACCGCGCTGTGTCTGTCCTTTGATGCTCCCAAGTTCGACCCACTTATCTTCCGTGCCAAGCTGATAGACCGTCCATGTGTCGGTATCGATGTAGAAATCGCCCTGCTTCTTGACCTTGCCTGCAAGATCGAGCGAAGTATCGGGATGACCTTGCCCCGAGAACCAGATGACGCCGTCGCGGCCGTCATTGCCCTTGAGCGTGCAAACGTGTTCCCATCCCTCTGCGCCCTTCTGGTAGAGATCGGACGTGTCGGTCTTGAGATAGAAATCCCCAGCCGTACCGAATTCCCCGGGTTCCTCGGTGCCGTAGTACCATTTGCCGGCTTCACCCGGCGCCGCACTGCGCCAGACGTTGGACTCCTTGACGTAGCTCGTCAGGGTCTCGGTGTTGAGATAGTGATCGCCGTTCTCGCCGAGGGTGTCGGACGGGATCGCCGTACCGTAGTACCATGCGCCGCCCGCCGATTGCGCCGTGTCTGCCGATTCGTTCCCGCACGCCGACATCATGCCGAGCGAGAAGACGAGGACGAACGCACAGACGAGGGCAAACAGCGCTGCAACAAACGAGCGCCTTTTTGTCTTGTTCATAGCTCCTTTTCTCCTTTTTCATCATTGAAAACTTGGAGATTTCCCGACCGATAGGAGCTTTGAGTTTGTCATTTCATGACAAACTGCCCCCATGGGGGCAGGAATCCCGCAATGGTTTGTGGATAGTTTAACATATCCGTTCACAATTGTCAAGATTTTTTGTCAACTTTATGAAAAATTTTTTGAACTTGTCTACGGTCATCCCGTCCCGTCTCCCCGCGTCATCCTGAGACAGTGAAAAAGAACAAAGTCCGATGAGAAAGTCCCGAAGGATCCCCTCAAACGAAGTCCGCCAAAGCTCCCCCTTGGGGGGGAGCTGTCGCCGAAGGCGACTGAGGCGGGGAATGGCGGGGCATAATCTCCCCCATTCGTCTGCCGCTTCGCGGCATCCACCTTCCCCCCGTAGGGGGTCAGGC
>CANQLW010000028.1 GCA_947624805.1 uncultured Clostridia bacterium
GGGGTTCGTTCCAATTCACGGCGCGTGGCAGGGTTGCCCTGCCTAAGCGCACTCAATTTGGTACCCCACGGGAACCACAATGTCGGGGAGAGCGGCCGCGATGATGACTCCATATCCCAGAGGGTGACATTCCTCGCTCGCATTTGTTTTTGAGTACGCGCCCGAAGGAGCGCGGACGAAAAAACAAATCGAGCGAAACAAATAAAGGAGTTTTTATGTTCAATCAAACCATGCAACATTTGGGCGAGGAGCGGAGCGTCATCCGCGAGCTCTTCGAATACGGCAACCAAAGAAAACAGCAGATCGGCGCGGACAACGTCTTCGATTTCTCTATCGGGAATCCGTCCGTCCCGACGCCCGATTTCGTGCAGGCCGAGATCAAACGCCTCGTCGATACCATGCCCCCCGAAGTTCTCCACGGCTACACCTCCGCGGCGGGCGCGCCCGAGGTAAGACGCGCCGTTTCCGACTACATACAGAGCACATTCGGGGTACCCATGTCCGCAAACCATGTCTACATGACCTGCGGAGCGGCGGCGTCGCTCACGATCACGATCTCCGCCTTATGCGAGGAGGGTGACGAGTTTATCGTCATCGCGCCCTTCTTCCCCGAATACCGCGTCTTCGTCGAGGGGGCGGGGGGAACGCTCATCGTCGTGCCCTCGGATGCACATTTCCACCTCGATTTTGAGGCGCTCAAAGCGGCGATCGGCAAGCATACCAAGGCGGTCATCCTCAACTCTCCCAATAACCCCACGGGGGCTGTTCTGACGGCGGAGGAGCTGAAACAGCTCGGCGCGCTCCTCGATCAAAAGAGCCTCGAGAAGGGGGAACCGATCTTCCTCATCGCCGACGAGCCCTACCGCGAGCTCACCTACGGTGCCGAGGTGCCCTGCCCCATGAATTTCTATCATGAGACGATCGTCTGCTACTCCTTTTCGAAATCGCTGTCCCTCGCGGGGGAGCGGATCGGCTATATCGCCCTGAGCCCCTTCTGCTGCCGTGCGGACGACCTCTTCGCCGCCGTCGCGGGAGCGGGGAGAAAGCTCGGCTATGTCTGCGCGCCCGCCCTCTTCCAGCGGGTCTGCGCGGCGAGCCTCGGGAAGGTGAGCGATGTGGAGGAGTACCGTAAAAACCGCGATTTATTGTATGAAGCGCTTACGTCTTACGGCTATGAGTGCGTCCCGCCCGAGGGCGCGTTTTACCTCTTTGTCAAGGCGCTCGAAGAGGACGCCGTCGCCTTTTCGGAGCGGGCGAAAAAGCACGAGCTGCTCCTCGTCCCGTCCGACAGTTTCGGCGTCAAGGGGTATGTGCGCATCTCCTACTGCGTTTCCCGTTCCGTGATCGAGCGGAGTCTGCCCGCCTTTTTGGCATTGTATCGGGAATATCGGTAATTTCGCGGGTGCCTTGGGCGTGTTCTATCGCGTCATCCTGCCCCGCGCTCTCTTCCGCGTCATCCTGAGACAGTGAGCACTACAAAGTCCGAATCGTAAGTTTCGAAGGATCCCGAAGCACGGAGTCCGAATTTCGATCCTCGGGATTCTTACTTCGCGGCAAAGCCGCTCGTGCCGCGCTTAGTGCAATAGAATGCGCGAGGGGCGGGCTTCGCCCTCAGAATGACGCGCGAGACGCCGACGCGTAGCGCGCCTGAGGGGCTGTCACAACACATTCCGCATAGAAATTTCAAACCTCCGCATATTGAAAGTACACGGAGGTTTTTTGTATGAAAGCAACAGGAATCGTGAGACGGATCGACGAGCTCGGAAGGGTCGTCATTCCCAAGGAAATAAGAAGGACGCTTCGCATCCGTGAGGGGGATCCTCTGGAACTCTTCACCGACCGCGACGAGCTCATGCTCAAAAAATACTCCCCGATCGCCTCTGTCGAGCGATTCGCGGAGAGTACGGCAAAATCGCTGAGCGAGCAGAGCGGGTATCTTGCCGCCATTCTCGATACCGACACCGTCCTCTCGGCGAGCGGGACGGGCAAGCGCGCCCTCGTCGGGAAGACAGTCACCGAAAAGGTGGGGGAGATCCTCTCCTCGCGGCAGAGCTATCTCGCAAACAAGGCAGAGGGCGGGGAGATCGTCGCAATTGCAAATGACAGCGATTTTACCGCGACAGCACAGATCATCGTCCCGATCGTGGCGCAGGGGGATTGCCTCGGCGCAGTCGTCCTGCTCACTTCGGAGGAGGGCGCGATCATGGAATCCAACGCCGTCAAACTCGCCCGCCTCACCGCCGAGATCATTGCAAACCAGTTCGAGTAAGGGGGCTGAGAGCCCTCCTTACATACATGAAACACGCGAAGCTGCTCAAAAATGCCGCCGTGATCTCCCTCGGCGCGATCGCGGCAAAGGGGATCGGCGCATTCTACCGCATCCCGCTCGCGGCGATCCTCGGCGGGTACGGCACGGGGCTCTACCAGATGGCCTATCCGCTCTTCGTCGTCCTTCTCACCTTCTCCTCGACGGGGATCCCATCGGCGCTCGCCCGTATCGTCGCCCGTGACAGTGCAAACGGCTGCGGCGGGTCCGTCTCGAACGCGCTCCGTCTCTTTGCGCTCCTCGGGCTGTTCGGCACCGTCCTCATGTGCCTGATCACCCCCTTCATGAGCGCCCTGCAGGGGGACAGCCGCCTCATTCCATGCTATCTCGCCCTCGCGCCCGCCGTCTTCCTCGTCTCCCTCATCGCCGTGCTGAGGGGGTATTTTCAGGGGAGAGGGGAGATGGCGCCCACTGCCCTTTCCGAGATCGTCGAACAGATCGTCAAGGCGGGGGCGGGGATTCTGCTCGCGGGGAGCGCTTCCGATCCCGCCGAGGGAGCCGCAAAGGCGCTCTTTGCAGTGACCCTCTCCGAAGCCGCCGCCCTCCTCGGGCTATATGTGCGTTACAGGGGAATGCGGGAGAGAAAATTCCTCGCGCGGGAGAGCTCGGGGGGCACGCTGCTCTTTTCGGCGCTCCCCGTGATGGCGGCGACGAGCCTCTTGCCGCTCTCCCACATGACGGACAGCATCCTCGTCGTGCGCCTGCTCTCCCGCTATACAGACCGCGCCGTGACCCTCTACGGGCTGCTCGCGGGCGGATGTGCGACCCTTGCTTCCCTGCCTGCGACGCTCTGCTACGGGCTCGTCGCGGCGATCGTGCCCGCCGTCTCACGGAGCTTTGCGGAGGGGGAACACGGAGAGGGGACCGCACGCGCCCTGTACGCCCTGCTCGTCACCGTCCTGCTCTCCGCGCCCTGCGCGGCGGGGCTCATCGTCTTTGCACGGCCGATCGTCTCCCTGCTCTTTCCCCGCCTCACGGCGCAGGATACGGAGACGCTCATCTCCCTTTTGCGGCTCTCCGCTCTCTCCTCCGTCTTCCTCGCGGGGATCGATACCCTCTCCGCCGCCCTCACGGGGATGGGACGTGCAAAAAAGGCGGCGCTCTCCATGCTCGCCGCCGTGACGGGAAAGACGGCGCTCGAACTGCTCCTCGTGAACGGAAAGCTCCTCGTCTTCGGGGCGGCGATCGCCGCGAATGCCTGCTATACGGTTGCTTTTTTCCTCGATTTGTTCTATACTGTAAGAAAAGAGAAGGAGAAAGCACATGATCACGGTGATCGGATTGGGAACAGAATGCGGCGAGGCGACCGTAAAAGCATTGGAAGCGGCAAGAGGCGCGGACGAAGTACTCGTACGCACGGCGACCCCCGCACAGGAGACGCTGACTCGGGCGGGTATCCCCTTTGAGACCCTCGACCCCCTCTATCGTCACAGCCGCAATTACGACACGCTCGCAAAGAAGATCGCCGCGGAGATCCGCCGCCGCGGACGGGAGAAGAAGGTCTGCTACTGCGTGGACGGGAGCCCCTTCGAGGATGCAGCGGCACGGCTCCTCCTCAAAAATCGCAGCGTGAAGTGCATCGAGGGCATCTCCAAGGCGGCGAAATTTGCATCCCTTGCAGGCGTAGCGGGCGCATATACCGCCTGTTCCGCCTTCGATACGGAGGGGCGCGTCCTCACCCTTCCGCTCGTCATATACGATCTTACGGAGGACAACATCGGGGATATCAAACTGCTTCTCGCCGAGAGATTCGGGGATGAGGCGGATTCCGTCCTCATCCGCGGCGGCAGGGCGGCGGAGATGCCGCTCTATGAGATCGACAGGCAGGAGCTCTCCTCCATGACGGGTCTCGTCGTCATGGAACAGGATCTCCTCACCAAAAAACGCTTCTGTTTTGAGGACGTCGTCACCATTCTGAAGCGGCTCCGCGCCCCCGATGGCTGCCCGTGGGACAAGGTCCAGACGCACGCTTCCATCCGTATCAACGCCATCGAGGAAGCGTATGAACTCGTCGACGCCATCGACAACGACGACGCCGTGCACATCTGCGAGGAGGCGGGGGACGTCCTGATGCAGTCCCTCTTTCATACCCTCATCGAGGAGGAGCGGGGGAATTTCACGGTCACGGACATGATCTCGGAGCTCTGCACCAAGCTCATCACGCGGCACACCCACGTCTTCGGCACGGACAGAGCCGCCACGGCGGACGGCGCCCTCTCCGTCTGGGAGAAGAACAAGATGACCGAGAAGCATCAGAATACTTATTCGGACGCCGTGAACGACGTCCCCGCCTGCTTCCCCGCCCTGCTCCGTGCCCAGAAGATCGCAAAGCAGATGGAAAAGGGGGGCTGGGACAAAGCCACCTTCGACAACTTCGAGAGGAAGTTCCGTGAGGAGTACGGCGAGCTCAGAGAGGCCGTGAAAGAGGGCGATAAGGCACATATCGCGGAGGAGCTCGGCGATGTGCTCTTCTGCGCCGTTGAACTCGGGCGTGCGGCGGGGGGAGACTGCGAGATGGCGCTCCTCGATACCGTCAAAAAGATGCAGGCACGCTATACCGCCTATGAAGCGGCTGTCCTCGCCGACGGGAAGGACGTCCACGCCCTCACCGAGGCGGAAAAAGAAGAATATTACAGGCGGGCGAAAAATGCTCCGCGCGCTTGACATCGCGGGCATGGTATGCCCGAATAACGTCTTTCTGGCCCCCATGGCGGGTTATACGAACTACCCCTTCCGTAAAATGTGCGAAGAGCTCGGCGCAGGGCTCACCTTCACGGAAATGGTGAGCGCGAAGGGCCTGCACTACGGCAACGAAGAGACGAAAATGTTGCTGTATCATGGAGAACCGACGCAACCCCTTGCGGCGGAGGGGACGCCCCCCCTTGCTTCCCCTCTTAGGGGAAGTACCCGCGCAGCGGGGGATAGGGTTTCTGAGAACCCCTCAGTCACGCGTTCTATTGACGTCATCCTGAGGAGCGTAGCGACCGAAGGATCCCCTGAGAGGGGCGCCGAGAGCAATCCCTCAGTCGCCTTCGGCGACAGCTCCCCTACAGGGGCGCCAAGAGGATCGTCGTCCGCGGGGCAGCCTTCTCCCCTTGCGGCGCAGATCTTCGGGAGCGATCCCGACATCATGCGCGAGGCGTGCGAGAGCGAGGCGCTCGCCCCCTTCGACCTCATCGACATCAACATGGGTTGCCCCATGCCCAAGATCGTGCGGAACGGGGACGGGAGCGCGCTCATGGAGGACTTCCCCCTCGCGGAGAAGGTGATTTCCGCCTGCGTCAAAAGCGGCAAACGTATTTCGGTGAAGTTCCGCATCGGCGTGGATGAGAATCATAAATGCGCCGCCGAGTTCGCACGGCTCTGCGAGGGTGCGGGGGCGTGCATGGTCACCGTCCACGGCAGAACGCGGGATAAGATCTACGCGGGGCCCGTGGATTACGATGAGATCGCCGCGGCAAAGGCGGCGGTCGGGATCCCCGTCATCGCGAACGGCGGGATCTGGAACAGCAAGGACGTCAGGAAGATGTTCGACCGCACGGGCGCAGACGGCGTGATGATCGCCCGTGCCGCCCTCTACCGCCCGACGGTGTTCTGCTCGGTCAGGGAAGAGGAGGAGCCGCCGATCTTGCCCCTCTTTCTCAGACAACTCGAGGAGACGAAGGAACTCTACGGGGAACGGTTCGCCGTCGTATTCATGCGAAAAATGGGGGCATTCTATGCCCGCGGCAGGCACGGAGCGGCGGCATTCAAACGCAAATTTTTTACGGCGGAGACTTCGGAAGAGGTCGCCGCGCTGTTTCAGGAGTTATGGGAGGAAGGATGAGAGACGACGCGTTTTTTCATGTATGGTTTTCGGCATTGAAGAAGGGGGATAAAGCGGTCATCCGCCAAGGCTGCAGCCGTTTTGAGGGCTATAAAGAGGAGGATTTCATGGCGAAGTGCGATCTCGTCTACGGGGAGGCGTACAGGGCCGTGGGGCTCGTGCGGGCGGCGCGGGAGTACCTTCTCGCGGAAGGGGAAGAGAGAGCGGACGCGGCCGAGGAACTGCACTCCCTCATCTCTGATTTCGAGGACTATTGAGCTGAAATCTTGTAAAATTCAGGGTAAACCGTGCACAAACGGTTTACTTTTTTTATTTCGCATGGTATAATAATTTTGTCGCGCGCGTGCGCGCGCATATAACGTACAACCAAGCAAGGAGATCATTCTATGTCCGATAAGGTCGAAACCGCCTACGGCGCGGAACAAATTCAGGTCCTCGACGGGCTCGAACACATCAGAAAGCGCCCGGGGATGTACATCAGCTCCACCGATGAAAAGGGGCTCCACCACCTCGTCAGCGAGGTCGTCGACAACTCCATCGACGAGGCGCTCGCGGGCTATTGCACCCGCGTGGACGTCACGATCAACGCAGACGGGAGCTGTACCGTCGTCGACAACGGCCGCGGCATTCCCACCGCCATCCACCCCAAAGAGGGGATCTCGACCGTCGAAGTCGTCTTCACCAAGGTCAACGCGGGCGGCAAGTTCGGCGGCGACTCGGGGTATAAAGTCTCATCGGGGCTTCACGGCGTCGGCGTAAAGGCCGTCAACGCCCTCTCCGAATGGCTGGAAGTCGAAGTCTCCCAGAACGGACACATCTATAAACAGGTCTATAACCGCGGCGTGCCCCAGCGGCCGCTTGCCATCATCGGCGACACCGACAAGACGGGCACCAAGGTCACCTTCTTCCCCGACGACGAGATTTTCGAGACGATTGTCTTCAAATATGAGACCCTCAAGATCCGTCTCAAGGAACTTGCCTTCCTCAACAAGGGGCTTTCGATCACCCTCACCGACAAGCGTGAGGGCAAGGAGCGTACGGACAGCTTCTGCTATGAAGGGGGCATCCGCGAACTCGTCGAGGAGCTCAACAAGGGGCAGGAGACCCTGTTCGAGACCCCGCTCTACTTCGAGGCACAGGAGGGGACCACCGTCTGCGAGATTGCCCTCCAGTACAACGAGAGCTACAACGAAGTCATCTATTCGTATGCAAATAACGTCAACACGATCGACGGCGGCACCCACGTCGAGGGGCTCAAGCTCGCCCTCACCAAGATCATCAACGATGCGGGGAGGAAGCTCAACATCTTAAAGGAGAGCGACAAGCTCACGGGCGAGGACGTGCGGGAAGGCATCACCGCCGTCGTCTCCGTCAAGCTCGAGAACGCCCAGTTCGAATCGCAGACCAAGGATAAACTCAACAATTCCTTCATCCGTCCCTTCGTCAACAAGGCCGTTGCCGATAAATTCGGGGAATATCTCGAGGAGCATCCGTCCGAGGCGCGTGAGCTCGTTTTAAGGTGTATCACGGCGCAAAAGGCGCGTGACGCCGCGCGGAACGCCAGAGAGCTCACGAGGAGAAAGGGCGTTCTGGAGAGCACGACGCTCCCCGGGAAACTCGCCGACTGTTCGGACAGGCGGCCCGAGCTCTGCGAGATCTACATCGTCGAGGGAGACTCCGCAGGCGGCACCGCAAAACAGGGCAGAGACAGGCGTTTTCAGGCCATACTTCCCCTCCGCGGCAAGATTCTGAATGTCGAGAAGGTGAGGCTCAACCGCGCCCTCGAGAACGCCGAGATCAAGGCGATGATTACCGCCTTCGGCTGTGGCATTTTAGACGATTTCGACGAGAGCAAACTCAGATATGACAGAATCATCTCCATGACGGATGCCGATGTCGACGGGGCGCACATCAGAATTTTGCTTTTGACCTTCCTGTTCCGCTATATGCGCCCGCTCATCGAGCACGGGCACGTCTATTCCGCCAAGCCGCCCCTCTATAAGGCGACGGTCAAGGGAAAGAGCGAGGACGTGTATCTCTATTCCGAGGAGGAAAAGACCCTCTTCGACGCCGCCAATAACAATAAAGTGGAGTACCAGCGGTATAAGGGCCTCGGCGAGATGTCGACGGAACAGCTCTGGGAGACGACGATGAACCCCGCCACCCGTACGCTCATCAAGGTCTCCATGGCGGACGCAATGGAAGCAGACAAGATGTTCACCCTCCTCATGGGCGAGAGCCCTGCGCTGCGGCGGAAGTTTATCGAAGAAAACGCAACGTTGGTGACTGATCTTGACATCTAAACGCGTATAAGCGTCGCAATGCGGTGTCTCCCTGCGTCATCCTGAACGCAGTGAAGGATCCCGAAGAACGGAGTCCGAATTTCAATCCTCGAGATTCTTCGGTCGCTTCGCTCCCTCTGAATGACGCGGAGAGGGGTGGGCTAGGCGCTCCCTTCGGAAAGCCGCGCGCTCCTTGCCTTGCTCGCTTCTCCGCGTTTGGCGGTACCCCACGCATAAGCGTCGCAATGCCGTGTCTCCCTGCGTCATCCTGAACGCAGTGAAGGATCCCGAAGAACGAAGTTCGAATTTCCCCCGCGTCATCCTGAACGCAGTGAAGGATCCCGAAGAACGGAGTCCAAAAGGGCAAGAACCATGAAAAACTTCTACACCTACATCATAACCAACGATCGCAGGACGACGTTATATGTTGGCGTCACAAACAATATTGCGCGCAGGATGTATGAACACAAACACGGGCTATGTGATGGTTTCAGCAAACGGTATAATCTGCATAGGCTCGTTTTGGTTGAACATCATGACAATGAGCGTGCGGCGATAGAACGTGAAAAATCTTTGAAGGGAAAGTCGCGGGCGAAGAAGATCGCCTTGATCGAGGAGCAGAATCCCGATTGGGATGATTTATCGCCCGAAGAGTCTTTTTGATGGTTTTACCCGCGTCATCCTGCTCCACGTACGTTGTTTTCGCGTCATGTTGAGCCCCCGTAGGGGGCGAAACATCCCGAAGAACGAAGTCCGAATTTCAATCCTCGGGATTCTTCGGTCGCTTCGCTCCCTCAGAATGACGCGGAGGTGGGGTGGGCTGGGCGTTCCCTCTGAATGACGCGGAGGTGGTGGGCTCGGCGCTCCCTCTGAATGACGCGTTATTCCCCCGCGTCATGTTGAGCCCCCGTAGGGGGCGAAACATCCAGAAGAACGAAGTCCGACAACATCAATAAATAAAAATTCAATTTGGAGTAAATTATGGCAAAACGTGAAACGAGCCCGGAGCTCACAGACGAATTCAAAAAGACGCTTGCAATGACGAAGATCCTCGACATCGAGGTCAACGACGAGCTCAAGCGCTCCTTCATTGCCTATGCGATGGCGGTCAATAAGTCCCGTGCCATTCCGGACGTTCGGGACGGCCTCAAACCCGTCCACCGCCGCATCCTCTATGCGATGCACGAGATGGGGCTCTATAACGACAAGGCGTACAGAAAATGCGCCCGTATCGTCGGTGACGTCATGGGTAAATTCCACCCGCACGGCGACAGCTCCGTCTATGACGCCCTCGTCCGCCTTGCACAGGACTTCTCCATCAACTTCCCCCTCGTCGACGGGCACGGCAATTTCGGCTCGGTGGACGGCGACCCGCCCGCTGCCATGCGTTATACCGAGGCGCGCCTTACCAAGCTCGCCGCCGAAATGCTCCGCGATCTCGACAAAGAGACGGTGGATTTCTTCCCCAACTTCGACGGCATCGAGATGGAGCCCGCCGTGCTCCCTGCCCGCTTCCCCAATCTCCTCGTGAACGGCTCGGACGGCATCGCCGTCGGCATGGCGACGAACATCCCTCCTCACAACCTCGCCGAAGTCATCGACGGCACGATCGCCATGATCGATAACCCCGACATCACCGTCGAGGAGCTCATGGAATACATCCCCGCGCCCGACTTTCCCACGGGCGGCATCCTCATGGGCAGGAGCGGTATCCGCAAGGCTTACAGAACGGGGCAGGGAAACCTCGTCATCCGCTCAAAATGCGAGATCGAAGAGCACGGCACGGGCGCGAACGCGCGGAGCCGTATCATCGTCACGGAGATCCCCTATCAGGTCAACAAGGCGCAGCTCGTTGTGCAGATCGCCGACCTTGTCAAGGATAAGCGGATCGAGGGTATCTCCGACATCCGCGACGAGAGCGGCCGCGAGGGGCTCCGTATCGTCATCGAATGCAAGAAGGATGCCAACGCACAGGTCGTCCTCAACACGCTGTATAAGCATACGAACCTTCAGATCTCGGATGGGATCATTCTCCTCGCCCTCGTCGAAAACGGCACAGAGCCCAAATATCTGAGCCTGAGGGACATTCTCTATTACTATCTCGAGCACCAGAAGGATGTCATCCGCCGCAGGACGAGATACGACCTTCAAAAGACCGAGGAGCGCGCCCATATCGTCGAGGGGCTCGTCTTGGCTCTTGCCAATATCGACGAAGTCATCCGTATCATCAAGGAATCGGCGGATAAGAATGACGCGTGCGACAAACTCATGACGTCCTTTGTACTCTCCGAGCGGCAGGCGAACGCCATTCTCGAAATGCGCTTGCAGCGCCTCACTTCTTTGGAGGTGGAAAAGCTCAAAGAGGAGCTCGAACAGCTCCACCTCACGGTCGCCGATCTCAAAGATATCCTTGCGAACGAAAACAGGGTCTTGCAGATCATCCGCGACGACCTCCTCGCGATCAGGGCGAAATATCCCTCCGAGCGCAAGACGGAGATTTCCGTGGACTTCGGCGACATCGAGGATGAGGACCTCATCGATGAAGAGGATGTCGTCATCTCCATGACGAGCAGCGGCTACGTCAAGCGGATCCCGCTCACCGAGTACCGCGTGCAGGGCAGGGGCGGCGTCGGCGTCACGGCACATAAGCCCAAGGAGGACGACCTCATCTCGGATATGTTCGTCTGCTCCACCCATGTGCCCATTCTCTTCTTCTCCAACTTCGGCAGGGTATATTCCATCAAGGGCTATATGATCCCCGAGGCAAACCGTCAGGCGCGGGGGAGAGCGATCGTCAATCTCCTGCCCCTTTCGGCGGGGGAGAAGATCGCGGCGGTCCTGCCCGTTCTTGCCAACGGGACGGGGTATCTCATCATGGCGACCCGCGAGGGGCTCGTCAAAAAGACCCCGACGAGCGAGTTTGACCGTATCATGAAGAGCGGCAAGATCGCCATCAAGATCGTCGAAGGGGACGAGCTCATCGCCGTCCGTTTCGTCACCGACGGGGACGAAGTCATGCTTGCATCCCACTCGGGCAAGTGCATCCGCTTCAATGAATCGGACGCCCGCCCGATGGGCAGAGATACGATGGGCGTCAAGGGCATGAACCTCGAAAGCGGAGACAGGGTCGTGGACATGGTGGCCCTAAAATCGGGCTGCGACATTCTCACCGTCTCCGAAAACGGCTACGGAAAGCGTACGGATCCCGAGGAATACAGGCTGCAATCGCGCGGCGGAAAGGGGATCAAGGCGGGCGTCTTCAACGAGAAGACGGGCGCGCTCGCGGGCATGAAACTTGTCTCCGATGACAATGATATCCTCCTCGTCACGAGCGCGGGGATCATCATCAGGATGCACGGGGACACGATCTCCACGATCGGACGGAACACTCGCGGCGTGAAGCTCATGAACGTGCGTGCGGGCGTGATCGCGACCGTCGCCGTCACCGACCGCGACGACTCCGCGGAAGTGGAAGCCCCCGAAGAGACCGCCGCCGACGTCCCCGTCGAAGCCCCCGAGGACCCCTCCGAGGAGTAAAAGACCCACCCCTTGGAAAGGGTGGCGCAATGGCGCCTCCACCCGCTTGCGGGGGGAGGGTAGGGTGGGGGGTAAAGCTCCCCCTTGGGGAACTGTCACCGAAGGTGACTGAGGAGAGGATCTCGGACTCCGTTCTTCGGGATCCTTCGCTACGCTCAGGATGACGCGAGAGCGCGGGGCAGGATGACGCGCTTGGGCGAAATAAGAGAAAAAAGCCTCCCACTGAAAAGCAGTGGGAGGCTTTGTCACAGGCGTTGAAATCTGTTTCAGGAGAGGATCACGGAGTACTCGGAGAAGGAGAAGACCGTCTTGCCCGCAATGGTGTAGACGCTCGGGCTGACGCCGTTGAATGAACCGTAATAAGCCCCCGACAGGTCGTAAAATGTCGTCGTCGTATCGTCTGTCGCCATGATCATGCCGTACGCGGCGGTCAGGGTCGAATTCCAATCCCCCGTGACCTCGGAAAGCGTTCTCCCATCGGGGTATTCGGCGGAGAAGACGGCCTGTACGCCGTCCAGATAGCCGACGATGTTCTTGCCGCTGACGGAAAGTTGATCCGAATACGATTTCGTGATCGTAAACTCGGGGATGACGACCTTCCCCTCATAATCGGTGACGATCGCCGTCGAGGTGGTGGGACGGCTGATGATAAGCCCCTGCGAGCGCCAGACGAGGCCGTCCCCGGGGAGCTGCACGACCGTGTTCATATCCCCGTCGAGCACGAGATTACCCGAGAGATAAGCATTCTCGCCGAGCTGATAGAATTTCGCATTCTCGTCGATCGGCTTATCGGTGAGATCGACGGAGACCTTGGCGTTCTCGTCGATGATGAGACGGTAGGTGGTGGAGAGTTCGTTGAGGACGAAGATTCCGTTTACCTTCTTGACGGCGTTGACGACCGCCTTGTCCGCGTCGTGTTTTGTCTTATTATACAGAAGCGACGCCTCTGACGAGATGGGCAGGTAGAAATAACTCGGATTAACCAGCCCGAGCGCGCCGCTCGTGATGTCGAAGCGGTAGAGGGCGATATTCCCCTTGAAGACCTGAGACCCGTTCGACGAGAAGAAGGATTCAAAGTTGTACCCGCCCAAAGAGTCTGTGCTCACAGCCTCGATCTCATAGAAGTAGAAATATTTCCCGATGATGCCGAGGGTATATTCGCCGTACATGGAGAAGGAGCCGACTTTCTCCCCCGCTCGGTAGAAGGTGTACCGCGTTGCGCCGTTGCCCTTTTCGATAGCATAGGAGATATCGGCATAGATATACTCCTCGGGCACCTCGCCGCTGCCGAAGACGAGATCGGAGACGGGATATTTCTTGACGCCGACGGTGTCGCCGACCTGATACTCCCCCGTGTCCTTTGTGCCCGTCGCCTCTTCGGCGGTGAGCTCTTTCCATTCCTGCGCCGTCTTGTCATACGTCCAGTAGAAGGCTTCTTCCTCGGAGAGGGTCAATTTGTAATATGTACTCCCGTTGGACAGAGCCCCGCTGCTCGTCTGATAGCTGTAATAGGGCCAGTCACGGATGCGTTGCCCCGTGGGCGCTGCGAAATAGTACTCCTCACTCTCCAAAGACGCACGCATTTTCAGGAAGGGCGTGCCGCTCACATATGAGATCTCCTCGTATGTATTGTTTCCGTCGGGATAGGTGTTCGATTTTACATTGTAGAGCCCGTAATTACACATCATGAGTTCGGGCTCCCCCGAGAAGGACGCGCCGCTGATGGGGGTCATTCTGTAAAATTGTTTCGTGAGATCGGGATCGTCGTGCGCGTAGCCCTTATATTCCGCCGTCACGCCGTCGAGGTCGAGTGCATAGTCGGCGATCACGAACTTCTCGCCGTTCTGTTTGACGGCGTTGGATGCCCCGCCGCACGCCGCGAGCGGGAGCGTGAAGAGCGTCGCCGCGAGCATGGTTGCAAAGAGTTGTTTTTTCATAGGGATTCCTCCTTTGTTTTTTCGAGATTGATTCGGGTTTATTGCCCGTCTTCGCCCGCATGGAAATAGCGGAGATAGGATTTTTTACAGTAGGAACAGACCTCGTCGTCCGCGGCGGGGTCGCCCTCGAAGGAATACGCCCCGTTCACCCGCCAGCCGTTGAGGATCGCCGTGCGGATGGCGTCCTTCGGGCAGGAGAAGGCACAGCCCATACACCCGACACAGGACTTTCCGAACTTCGGCTTCCCGTTCTCCATACGGATGTTGCCGAGCGGGCAGATCTTCTCACACTTGCCGCAGCCGATACAGTCCTCCGTCGCATGGAAATGCCGTCCGATGTGCGGCATCGCGGGGTGTTCGATCCTGCAAGCAAAGGAGACGAACCGCTTCAATGCGCCGACCTTGGTGAGCTGCGATCCGCCGCCGAGGATCAGGTCCGCGTCCGCGGGGATGCGCAGGGCGAGCCCGCGCAGCATCCTTGCCGCCATGCCGTCCGAGTGACGGAAGATGATGTTATAGGGCATCACATAGTGGAATTCGCCGCGGGGGAGATATCCTTTCTTTCGCAGGATGCGTTTGGGGGTGATCCCCGATGCATCGTTGAGCCCGAGGGGCTCCCCGCTCGTCCGTACGAGATAGCAGGGCAGTTTCCCCTTAGGCAGTTTTTTCAGGAATTTGAGGACGATCGTGGGGGCGTTGAACCCGTGAACGGGATAGCCGATGACGAGACAGTCATATCCCGTCGGCGCGGGGAGCTCCGCATTTGCCGTGATACGGTAGAGATCCGCCTCTGCGCCCCGTCCGCGGAGCGCTTCCATGAGTTTTTCACAGGCGAATTTTGTATTGCCCGTGCCCGAGAAATAGTAACAGGCGATCTTCATAGCTCTTCGTCCCCGTAGCGGTGCAGGGCGGGTTTGCCGTCCTTGAGTTCATAGCGCACGTTCTCGTCCTTGTCGTGGCTGTCATACCAGACTTGGGCGATATAGGGGGAGACCTTTGCCTGCCTGTCGAAATCCCACGGCGCGGGGGCACAACACTCAGGACACCAGTGCCCGCCCCGCATCACCGTGAAGGGGGAGAGCGAAAATTCATGCCCGAAGTGACATTTCCACACGATCGGAACATAGGGGTCTTCAAAACTTTCCGAAAGGCACTCCCCGCCGCGGAAGGCAGCGGCGCTCTTTGCATCCTCGACCGTCCATGCGGAGATAGGTTTTTTGTCGTCGAAGCCGTGGGAGAGGAGAGCGGCGTTTTTGACCTCTCTCATCTCGTCATAGTCGCCGAAATCCCCCTTTGCGATGAGCTTGACGTCCTTCCAGTCTTTGGGAATCTCCTCCGTCCCGAAATAGGCAAAGACGCGCGCCTCGTCCCTGTTTTTCTTCCACTGCATGGGGGAATTGGGGGTCTTGAGGAGCCGACGGAACAGGAAGAGGTGGATGAGGGACTTCGGGACGATCTTCGCCAGAGCAAAGATCTTATGCCGTCTGCCGATCTCCTTCCAGTAGTCCTGCATCCCGTCTCTCTGGAAGGAGAAGAGGGTTTCGAGTTCGTCCCCGTCCGCATACCAGAGTCCGTGGAAATTGCGCTGTGAGAGCCACTCGGGCCTGAAAAATTTCTCCGCCGAGCCCCCGATGAGCCCGAAGCCGTACTTGAAGGTATCGTACCCCGTCGCCATGCCCTTCTTGCCCGCGCCGATGTTGTAGATATTCTTCCAGAAGCCGTCCACCTCGCCGTTTGCGTCCCGTTCGAGGATGCGTTTGATGAGATAGCCGCTGTCTCTGGAACTCACCCACTCGAGGGGAGCGTTGAGACAGGTATGGAACATGAGCCCGTCGCTGACGTTGTCGTTGAGCATATTGGGGTGGAGCATCGCCGTCTGGCGGAGCACGACCCACGAGTTGAGCCCCTTTTCGAGGAGATACCGCTCCGCCTCGAGCTTGTGCATCGCATAGGTGTCGAAGGGGGAGATGATGAGGGGATCGCCCACCCGCCCGAAGGGGTGCTTCTCGTTCCGGTTGCCGTAGAGGGCGACCGTAGAGATGTGGATGAATTTGGGCTGGGGTTTTTCTTCCGCCACGGCGTCGATGAGGGCGAGCGTGCCGCGGAGATTGCACGCCTCACTCGCCGCGAAGTCGTTGTCCGAGCGGGGCGGGATGACCGCCGCCATGTGGACGACGTAGTCCATGTCTGCGACGAGCAGTTTGCAGGCATTTTTGTTGGCAATGGAGCCGCGGAGGATCTCGATACGGCTGCCGTACTTCTTTTTGAGCTGATTTGCGAGCTTCTTGTTGCGCTTTCTCCATGAGAGAAGGACACGCACGAGCGTAACGTTTTCAAGCTCCATGGTCTGTGCGAGCGCTTCTCTTCCCATATTCCCGCTCACACCCGTCATTGCGATCTTCATCTGTAACTCTCCTGTATTGATTGACCTTCTGCCTGCCCCCTTTGAAGGGTGCGGGTGGCGCGGCATAGCCGCGTCAGGTGGGGGTTGTGTCCCCTTACTCCATAAAGTCCGTTAAAATGGTGTTCTGCACATAGAGGTACTCCCCACGGATGCGGGTGATATCGCCGTCCTCCTCAAAATACCCCTTGTTCTTTTCGTAGGCGGCGGCAAAGTCCTGCTTCCAGTCACTGCCGAACGCCGCCCTGTACTTCGCCGCCGAGATCCCCTCATAGGTACGGAGGGCGAGCATCACAAATTCGAACTTTGCGTCCGCCTCTTCCACCTTCTCATTCTCGATGACGGGCAGAAAGCCCGAGAGGATGCACTTCATATACTCGTCGAGATCGAAGGTGTTCGTGAACCTTCTCCCGTAGAAGAAACTGCTCGCCGAGACGCCCAGCCCGATGTATTCCCCCCGCCGCCAGTAGTTGAGATTGTGGCGGGATTCATACCCCTTCTTGCAGAAATTGCTGACTTCGTAGCGATAGTACCCCTTTTCCTTGAGAAGGGCATAGCCGAAGTCGTAGAGGGCGCGGACCTCGTCGCCGTCGGGGAGCTCGCCGTTGAGATAGTCGGTATAGATGGGCGTCCCGTCCTCGGGCGTGAGGGCATACATGGAAATATGCTTCGCCCCGCTGCCCGTCGCGATCTCGATGGTCTTTCTCACATCCTCCTGCGTCTGCCCCTTGAGCCCGAGCATGACGTCGGCGGAGAAGTTTTCCCCCTTGAGGAGTTTGGCACAGTAGAGATACTCCCTGACATTGTGAATGCGTCCGATCTCCTCGAGCTGGGCGTCGATCGCCGTCTGGAGCCCGACGGAGAAACGGTTGATTCCCGCCCGTTTGTAGGTCGCGATCTTCTTTTCGGAGACCGTCCCGGGGTTCATTTCAATGGTGATCTCGGGATCTTTGGTGAGACGGAAGCACTTGACGATCTGCTTCATCGCGCCGTAGATATAATCGGGATCGATGACGGAGGGGGTCCCGCCGCCGAAATAGACGGTGTCGAAGACTTCTTTTTCGAGCTCCTTGCCGCGCAGCTCGATCTCCTTGTAGAGGCACGCCATGTATGCCTCGGCGAAACCCAAACGGTTCGGGAAGGACGTAAAATCGCAGTATGTGCATTTGTGCTTGCAAAACGGAATGTGAAGATAGATCCCGGACATGGTACCTCCATTTTTTGTCTGATTGTCTTAATTCCACCTTTGGGGACTTTGATTCTTGGCTCCCCCTTGAGGGTGGAGTAGGGAGCGGGGCGGGGATGGTCATATTGAGCGAATGCGAAACATCCCATGTACGAAGTCCGATACCCCGGTGGGATCCTTCGGCTACGCCTCAGGATGACGCCAATAGAACGTGTGACTGAGGGGGTGCCGTTCCAAATCGTAACACCCCTTCCGCCCCTTTGGGGCACCCACCCCTCAAGGGGTGGGCAAGGGGGGTTATCCCCGCCACAGGAATTTTTCCGGATCGACGTAGCCGTCACGCACTTCCACGCCCTCGGCGCGGAGGAGGGAGGCCTGAATCTCCATGCCGCCGAACGCGAACGCGGGTGCGAGCCGCCCCTCACGGTTGACGACGCGGTGGCAGGGGATGACGACGGGCGTAGGGTTGCGGTGCAGAGCGTTCCCGACCTGCCGCGCCGCCCTCGGCCGCCCGATCGCATGAGCGATCATGCCGTAGGTCACGACTTTCCCCCTCGGCACGGTTTTTAAGTATTCATAGACGTCGCTGTCAAAACTCATCGGTTTCTTTTTCCGCCCTCCCCTTGGCGCCCTCACCCTACCCGTTGGGCGGCAGGGACCGCCGCAACCCCTTCGGCGAGGCCACGCCTCATGTCGCGGCGCCGCTCACAGTGTACCGCACTGTTGAGCGAGAACTGCGCCGCTCCACCCCGCAAGCGGGTGGAGGCGCCGCTTTACCCCCGCCCTCCCTCGGCTCCCCCTTGGGGGGGAGCTGTCGAACGTAGTGAGACTGAGGAGGGGTACCGTTCAAAATCATGTGCCTTAGGCGCGCGCTT
>CANQLW010000029.1 GCA_947624805.1 uncultured Clostridia bacterium
ACGGGAAAGACCGACGATTCGGGGGTTGAAGATATTTATAAAGAGTTCGGCGGCGTATGTCCGCTTGAAGCTCTGAAAGATATTTATAGCACGATGAGCAATGACGTTACAAAAATCCGTGCGAGGATCAAGGGCGCGGAACACGAAGATATGCTTTACCAAACGGACGGTTATATGACTGCTTGGATGCTTTGGCAACTTTGCGGCGATGACGAGGCCGAAAAGGTCTTTCAGGGAGATAACGCAGAGATACTTTCCAACACACACTGGCAAGATATTGAGAAAAATATTTAACCCGACAGAGGATTGCACAAAATGCCGGTTTCCCGCTTTTAAGGCTCTGAAAGATACCGCTTTTATCCTGCCACTCCTTCAAAACGAAAATCCTACCACACGTTTGTAACATAAAAGCGATTCGGAAAACCACCGAACCGCTTCTTTCTGATTCCCCATAAAACTCCCCCAAGGGGGAGTTTTTTTATACCACTATATCGTATTTCTCGAGCGTGACGATGCGTCCCGTGCCGCCCTCGGCGAAGAAGGAGATCCCGTCCTCATATTCCTTTTCGAACACGCCGCGCCCGACGTCCAGCTTCCCGCGCATATAGCGCTCAGGCTCCTGCATAAGAAGGTCCCGCAGGACGTGATGGTCGTGGGTTTTGACAATCTCGCCGAATCCAAATCGCACGACCCGCAGGTCACGACCTTCAACGTCGACAAGACAGGGATCGGCAAGAGATTGCTCTCCGTACTGCTCGATCGCATCGCCCATCCCCGCCAGAAAACGCAGCTCATTTACATCCAGTCCAAACTCATCACCCGTCAGACGACGTGAGCGGCCGAAGGAATCGTAATTTTATCTCAAAAGCGGAGAGATCCTCGCTCTTCGCTTTTTTGATGAAAAAGTTTTACATTCGAAAAAAGACTTGACAAGTTGACAAAAATATGCTTTCTATATAAAATGCGCGGTGCGGGCTGCGACGCTACCCAAACAGGAGGAAATGATGGAAAAATCATTCACCCATCGTCCCAAGGCCGAAAAACCTGCCTTGAACTATACAATTCTCCGCGGGAAGGATAAGATCGGAGAAAATCTCATTGAAATCGAGTACGGGGAGACGAAACTTCTGATAGAACTCGGGAAGGCGCTCGACGGCGGCGAGGAATTGAGCGATATCGAAAAAGCGGTGTTGCAAAAAAAATACGACGCGGTCGTCGTAAGCCATTATCATGCCGATCATGCGGGGCTCATCGGGCAAAAGAAGGACTGCCCGATCTACATCGGCGCGGGCGCTCGCCGCATCCTCGGGGCGATGGACGAATACAACGGAAAAATCCTTCCGAATAACATCGTCGCATACAGAAGCGGCAGACCCTTTTATGTCAGCAAAATCAGGATCACGCCCTTCCTCTGCGACCATTCGGCGTTTGACAGCTATATGCTCCTCTTCGAGGCGGGCGGCAAGAGTATTCTCTATACGGGCGACTTCCGCTTGCACGGCAGAAAAAACAGCGACGGGCTCTTTGCCCGTCTGCCTGAATATGTCGATACGCTGATTTCCGAGGGGACGAATCTCGGGAGCGGCAAGCCGTGTTTTTCCGAGCGTGAACTCGAGGAGCGCGCGGCAGAACTGTTCCCGACGACGGACAGACCCGTCTTTGTCTTGCAGTCTGCCTCCAATATCGACAGACTTGTGAGTATGTACCGTGCCGCCAAACGGAGCGGGAGGATCTTTTACGAGGATCTGTACACCGCGATGCTTGCCGTGGCGGCGGGCGGAAAGATCCCCCGTCCCGACGTCTTTGATGACGTTTACGCTTTTACCCCGCGGCGTGTGCAAGGGAAGCGCAAAGATCTGTTCTTTGAATTTGAACACAAGCGCGGGATCGCGAGGATTGCCAAGGGAAAGCCGTTTGTGATGCTCGTCCGCCCGTCCATGCTCGGCTATCTCAAAAAACTTGCCGAAAAAATGGATTTGGAGGGCGCGCTCCTCGTCTACTCGATGTGGAGCGGCTATCGCGAGCAAGACGATGTAAAATTATTTTTGGCCGAAGCGCAGAAGCTGGGCTTCACCGAGTACACGCTACATACGAGCGGGCACGCTTCCGAACAAGATATCGAACGGTTGAAGGAACGCGTTGCGGCATCCGAATATGTCACCGTTCATACCCTGCCGACCGACAGGAAGTGAGCGGCTCACGATACGCCGCTACTGACATACACACGGATTCACGGCGCGGGGTCATTCGCTCGCCTTATAATTATAGATCGGTTTGATGATCTTTTCGATTTCGACGGTGTCCTGCACGAGGGCGATGATCTCCTCCGAAGGTTTATAGGCGAACGGCGCTTCGTCGATCGTGTCCGCGGAGACGGTTGTCGAGTAGATGCCCGACATCGTCTTTTCGAAGTCCTCGACCCTGAGCTGCTGTTTTGCCTGCGCCCTCGACATGATACGCCCCGCGCCGTGCGGCGCCGAAAAGTTCCAGTCGGGATTCCCCTTTCCGATGCCGACGATACAGCCGTCCCGCATATTCAGGGGAATGAGAACACGCTCTCCCTTCTTTGCCTCGATCGCGCCCTTTCGGATATAATTGTCCGTGCTGATGTAGTTGTGGCGGGTCGTAAAGGAGGAGACCGCCCTGAAAGAACAGTGGGCAAGGATATTTTTTGCGATCGTCATGCGGTTCGCGTCTGCAAATTTTGTGCAGATCTGCATATCGTGGAGGTAATCCTCCATGGACTTGCCCTGCAAATAGCAAAGGTCGCTCGGAAGGGCGGGCTTTTCCCGCTTGGCGCGCAGGAGCGCATCGGAGATCTCCCGCTCCCTGCCTTGGGCTTTGAGCGTGGCGATGATCACTGCGTTGTTGCCCGAGCGATACTCCTTGACGGCGAGGTCCTGATAGTACTCGGCGACCTGTTTTCCGAGGTTACGGGAGCCGCTGTGGATGACGAGATATTTCCCGCCCTCTTCGTCCTCGTCGATCTCGATGAAATGGTTCCCCCCACCGAGGGTGCCGAGCGAACACTCGAGCCATTTACGGTTTTGAAGATGCTCGCGACAACGGAGCTCTGCGATCATCTGCTGTGCATCCTCCGAATAGGCGCCGACGTTTCTCCCAGAGGGCACATGGGCGCGGATGACCTTGTCGAGTTCTCCGAAATCGATCTCCGTCTTGCCGAGCTCCGTGCAGAGCATTCCGCAGCCGATATCCACGCCGACGAGGTTGGGGATGATCTTATCCTTGATCGGCGCGGTGAACCCGATGACGCACCCCGCCCCTGCATGAACGTCGGGCATGATACGCACGGGTTGCCCCTCGAACACCTTCGTCTTGTCGAGCTCGTGCAACTGGTCAAGGGCGACGTAGTCGATGTCGTCCGTAAAGATCTTTGTGGTATGAAATTCGATCATGGTTCTCCACTCCCGCCGTTATTTTCCCAATTATAGCACACGGAACGGGGATTTGTACAGAAGATGAGAGAAAATTTCTGCAAGGCGGTCAGGTTACCCCATAGAGTTCGATCTCGAAGATCGAGAAGCCGTACTGCGTGGTGCGGGAGATCAGTTCGAGACGGATATATTTCACCTGCACGGACGAGAGCAGCGTAATCGTGTCCGTACGGGCGCCGCCCGAGAAGGTCCCGCCAAAGATCTCCGAGAATGTCCTCTCCTCCCCCGTTTCGGAGACGAGGATGCGATACTCCCGCGCGGACGCCCCCTCCCAGACGATCTTCATCTGATAGAGGGGGATCGCCTCATCGAGGGTGATGAGGAGCCATTCGTTGTCGCGCTGATGGATGCTCTCCCAGCGGCTGTTTTGGTTCCCGTCCATGGCGAGCGCCGCCCTGTTGCCGCCGTTCTCGGAGGAGGCGGAGAGCGTCGCCCCCACTGTGCTCTTTTGGAGGGTCACTGTCTCGAAATTGAGCGCCGAGAGCGTCCCGCTGCCCGAGATGACGATCTCATGCTTGAAGGTGAGCGAGAAGGCATCGCTTCTCCAGCCCGATGACGTCTTCGCAAGAGGCACGCTCTTGCCGTCCGCGGTGAGGGTGAACGTCCCATCCCCCGTGAGCGCGAGCCGCAGATACCTCTGGGTACTGCCGAAGGAGACAAAGTAGGTAAGGCTCCCGTCCGAGAGGCGCAGGACATCGTTTTCCGCCGAGACGTTCTCCGCCGCCCCATGGTCATTGAGGGTGAGCGACATGGCGTCGCGGTAACCTGCAAAACGCTCCGTCTTTTGTGTCGGGTCGCAGGAGACGAACCCGTGGGCAGGGACAACGGCATAGCCCGCCGCCCCGTCCTCGGAGCGGAAGACGAACTTCTTCGCTCCGTCCGTGGGATTCCAGCAGAGCGCGGTGTACTTCCCGTCCTTCACATAGACGGTGGCAGAGGCGCCCCCTTCCGCCCAGTACTTTGTCGTACGCACGCCGAAGGACTTCATCGCGTGGATCATATAGTAGACGTTGAACTGCTCGTTGTCGCTCCCGATATTGCCCTGCTTTGCGAGGAGCTCCTCATACCATGCGATCGCACCGTCGGCGTCGTACGTTGCGACAATTGGGATGAAAATGTGCTGCCAAGCATAGATGTCCTTATGATCGTCGGAGACATTCCAGACAGCCTGCTCGCGTTCCATGCTCTCGATGACGCCCTGAAGGCTCGCCCGTTCGGCGTCCGTGAGAGCATAGCTCGTCAAAAACTCCTGCCCGGGGATCATGTGGATGCCGTAAGCATAGAGGGGCTCCCCGTTGAAGAATGTGCCCATAAAGTTCGTCGCCCCGTACAGCTGTCCGATGCCGCCGTAGGGATAGAACTCCGCAAAACTGTCCCCGCCGTAGTTAAACCAGTACTGTTTGACTGCGGAGAGTTCCGTCGTGAAGCCGCAAATCGCGGCTTTTCGGTATGTCTCGTTCCCGACGGCGGTCGCATAGAGGTAGGCGCCCACCCAGCTATTGAGGGCCTCCCCCGCCGATTCCTGATTGTTGCCTGCGTTGTTGTCGGCGTAGCCGCCCGCCCAGCCGTGCCCCGCGAAGACGTCATAATTCCTCATATAGGGGAAGAGCGCGTCCTCCCGCGAGGGGTTCATATAGTCCCTGAGGAGGAGCTCGATCATGTCGCCGTACTCCTCGGCAAAGGAGGGATCGAAGGCGCAGAGCACGCCCGCCGCGAGGGTAAAATAGCCATAGGTGAAGTGATGATCGGCAAGGTTGACGCCCGCGCCGAACTCGCTGTTCTTATAGTAGAGCGTCCCCCACTCCTCATCGTAGTAGAAATAGGCGCCGTTCGGCTCGTTGCCCGCGGTATAGGTGAACCAGTCGGTGAGGACATACCTGATCTTTTCGAGGAATTTATCCCTGAGATCGGTCGCGCCGAGCTGGTCCGCCGCGATCGCCGCCATTGCCATCGGGTGAAGATTCTTGCCCTGCCAGTAGGGATCGCCGCTGATGAGATTGCTCTCCGCAGGCGCCTTGTCCCCGCCGTTGTTATTGCAGAGCGTCTGAAGGAGGGACAACAGCGTCTCGGGGGAGTAGCCGCCGTCCGTCGGCTCGGTGAAGTTCGGGACGATGCCGAAGAATCTGTCCTCCGTCGTGTAGCTGTTACCGACGTGTCCGCGGCAATCGCCGTGCACGCCCGCGTAGGCGTAACTTTCAGACAGACTGTCGGCGGAGTTTTTGTAATGGTGCGGCATGAACGCCGTATATGCCTCTGAGGAGAACCCCTCCCGCACGCAATAGGTCTGCACGAAGAAGCGCGTCGAGACAACGCTTTGCACTTCGTCAAAGGAATTGTCGCAGCGGGTGCCGATGACAAAGGCATAGCCGTGTTCATGCAGAAGGGCCGCCTCCGCCGTATTCGGGACGCCGTGCGGCTGTGCGCTTTCTGCCCCGGAAGCCGAGACGCTCGTGACGGTGGAAAGGGCGCCGACGGAGAGGAAATTGCCCTCCGTCATATTCAGACGGATGCCCTCGTCCGTGCGGGCGAACTGCGTATTCGCGGGGGCGTTGAGGATATAATAACGCTCCTCATATTCACGGTTATTGCCGTTTTCGGTGCCGCCGACATAGCCGCTGTGCGTACGGACGCAGACGATGACGGCGTCCCCCGTGTAAGAGGATCCGATCTCGTTCCCGTCAATATCATAGACGGCGAGAAGGTTCGGAGAGGTGATCACCGCCATATCGGGCTCCGCAAAGAAGAAATAGCCATAGAGGGCGCCCTGTGTGAAGAAGGCGGCGAGCTTGTCGACCGCGCGCTCGTCCGTCATGACGGCGGAGATTGAGTAATCGCTGTACCCCGTCACGCGGACCTCGGTGTTCTCGCCGAATCCCGCGTAGCCGATGTGCAGGTCGCGGGCGTCCTGATCGATCGTCTGGCTGCCGTTGCCGGGGTTCCCGCCCGAGTAATAGCCGTCCCCGGGGTTCGTGAGGAAGAGCCCGCTGTCGTCGAAGGTCGCCACGAGGGGGTTCAGATACAGACTGTGCCCCTTGTCGTTGATGAGAAGGGATTGCCACCAGTCGTTGGAGGGGATCGGCTTGCCGCGAAGGGATTCGTCGAGATAGGTCACGAGCTTTGCGGACGGGAAGGTGACATCCCCCGAGACATAGCTCCCGTTCTTGCCATTGTGGACCTCGAACTGCGGGAAGGAGAGCGAGGTATCATACTCCACCTTCTCCTCGTCGGGGTATTGTGAATGTACCTTGATGCCCTCGAGCATGAAGCGGGTCCCGCCCTGCCGCTCGGGGGTGTCGCCGTTCTGATAGTCGACGATACGGAGATACCTCGTCTCCCCGAAGAAATAGACACTCTGCCGCTCGAGCCCGCCGTGCGTCTGGCGGAATACTGTCGTAAACGTCCTGCCGTCCGTGCTCGTCTGGAGATCGTAATACTTGCCCTTTCTGCCGTCATCCCCCTTCCAGATGAGGTCTATCCTGCCGATTTTCTCCACTTTTCCGAGGTCTATGGTCTGAGGAGCCGTGTCGTGTACACTCTCCCACCATGTCCCCCAGTCGCGGAGGGCGTTTGAGGCAGGATGTCCGTCTGTCGCGTCCCCGCTCACCGTCACGCCGCCGAGCTCCGCCCCGCCGAGGCGGAAAAGGGTCTGCGAAATTCGGTATGCAGACATATAGAATGCCCGCGTGTGCATGGCGAGGCGTACATATCTTGCGTTGAGCGTACCCTCGCGGAAACTATTCCCGCTGTGGGTGACATTCTGATATTGCTGCCCGTCCGAGGAGACCGAGACGGTGTAGGAGAGCGGAGATCCGTCTTTCCATGAGATCTCCATGCTGTCGAAGTTCTTCACGCCGCCGAGGTCAAAGGTGAGGGTCTGTTCGTCGGGGATCGCCGCTCCGTCGGAGTCGTAGAGCACGGGGAACTTCTCGGCGGGGACGACCGTCCCCTTCTTGCCGCAGACCGAAAATTCATAGACGGAATAGCCGTACTGCGTGGCGCGCTCGTGGCAGGCGAGACGGACATAGCGGGCCTCTTCGCCGACGGGATAGACCGCCGCCGTTCCGCTGTGATAGGAGAAATTTGTCTCGCTGCGGACGGTATCGAAGCGCTCGCCGTCTGTGGAGATGAGGATGTCGAACGCCTTCGCATATGCCGCTTCCCAAAGAATGGAGACCTCCTCCACGGGAAGGAGCGCGCCGAGGTCGACGGTGAGCGTCACCTCATTGACGCCGTGAACGCTCTCCCAGCGGGTGTCATTGTCGCCGTCAAAGGCCGCCGAGGCCTTCGCGTTGCCGTTTTCGCTCGAAGCAAAGGCAAAGCACCCGCGGGCGATGTTGTAATTCTCCTCCGCTTCATAGAGGAAGACGGGGGGCTCGTAGCCGATCGCGGGATTGTTTGTGACGGTCACCTTTCGGACATGGGTGGCTGTTTTTCCGTCTTCGGTCACGCTGTACGAAAGTTCATAGACGCTCTCGCGGGAAGTGTCGACGTTCCCCGAAACGCTTACATAGGGCGTGAGATCGCCGTGCTTTCCCTTCGCCGTGACCCCCTTGAAAGGGTCGAAATACTTCCCCGCCTGTACGGAAATATCGTCCGCGATGATCTGCGGCGCGTCGCCTTTCTGATCGTCGTCGCCCTTGTCATCACCCTTGTCATCACCCTTATCGTCGGCGTCGCCCTTGTCGTCGCCCTTATCGTCTGTATCGCCCTTATCGTCGGTGTCGCCTTTATCGTCTGTGTCCCCCTTATCGTCGGGAGAGGGATCGCCTTGGCCGAAGCCGCCGCCCGAGGAATCGGAGGGGGTTTGGGGCGTTCTCGGCGCGCACGCGGAAAATGCGAACACGAGACAGAGCAAGACTGCGATGAGACAAAAAATTCTTTTGCGCATATGTACTCCTTTGACAAAGCGCTCCCCCTCTTCCGAGGGGGAGAAAGTTCACTTCTGAAATGCGTGAATCAAGTGAGGTTGTGTTCGACGGGCTCCGACCAGTCGCCATCGACGAAATAGAGGCTGTTGGCATCGACATAGACCTTGGTGCTGTACGACCAGCCGTCACGGATATCCATGCTGTCGAGTCCGTACCACGCCTTGATCTTATTGCTGAGTGTCTCCGCCGAGCTCCACGAGTTGCTCACATCGCCGACCGAGAGGCTGTCGCCCGTCTTATCCTTGTAGATGACGACCTTGCCGTTCTCTACGAAAAGGAATACGGAATAGCTTACATCGCCCTTCGTGAATTTGAGTTCAATGTAGGCCGCCTTTTCGACGCTGAAAATATCCCCTCTGCCGAGCCCTTCGGTCGGGTTGAGATATTCCACATTCGTATTGTCCGCGAAATTGAACTGCGCATAGTTTGGCGCTTTCGCGTCGTCTTCGGTGAAGGTATGCTCTTTCACGTCCCTTACGCCGTCCTTTGTGGCGTAGACGAGTTCGGAATCGGAATAGCCGAGCGTTATGCCCAAATCATTGGCAATGAGTTTGATCGCAAAGACGAAATGATATGGCGTCGAATAATCGATCTTCTCAAGCGACGTGCCCGCTTCCTTGAGATGTTGGACCCATGCCATGCGGATCACTTCGTTGAGTGCGGAATTTTTCCCATTGCTCTTATTCCACGATACGGCTGCCTGAGCATTGATGTGATAGACCGCAAAAGGCGTTGCCTGAGAGAAGTCGTATGTCTGAGGATCGCCGATGCCGTTCGTATCGTAGATATAGATGAGTGCGCCGTCGTGGAATGCGCCGTCCGTCGTCACGAGCTGGTGTTTATAGTTGATGTTTCCGTTCCCGTCGTCGAGGCTCCATGCGCCGTTATTCAGATCGGGCTTCAACTGTTCGCCGCGGAGAGCGTCTTCATAGCTGCGATAGATGGGATAGGACTCCCTGATCTTGTCCGCATAAGGGCTGCCTTCGACAAATGCAAGCCTGATTTTGATCTCGTAGCCTTCTCCGTCGAGATCTTCGAAGAGGTTGAAGAGCATCTGCTTCAAGGCGCCTTCTTGAAGGATCAGGGAATGCACATAGTCGGAGGAAAGCGGCTCAAAGTAGTCCACTGTCTTACCGTTATGGGTCGCCTCAACATGGAGACGGACAAGTTTGCTCGCTTCCCCGTTCGTGAGGCTTTCGAGCCCGAGGAGCGCCGCGAGAGATCCGTCTTTCACGGCCGCCTGTATATTGAGTTCCTCAGTGCCGTTGAATTTCGGCATGGGAAGACGCTCTTTTGCATCCTCTTCCCTGATGTCATCAAGTTCGATCGGCGCACTGGCGGAGCCGCTGTTGATGACGGAGAAGCGGGTCTTCCCGTCCTCTTCCCAGCGCTGGTAGGCGAGGAGTGCAACCGAAACCGTCCCCGTAAGGCCTGCCTTTGCGGCGAAGTAGCGGAGAGATTCGGGATTGTCGAAATCGTCCTTGGTGCCGCTCGCAAAGGGAATGCCGTTGATCTCGATACTTTCACCGACGCCCTTTTTGACGATATCCTCTGCAAGATAGGCCTCGATGAAGGTTTCTTGGCTACCCGTGCCGCCGTGGAGCGTCAGCTTGTAATTGGAATATGCTTCGCTTGTGCCGTTTGTGAAATAGACGATCCCGCCGTTTGCGCCGAGCGTAAGCGTCTTCTCGCCCTCATTCATGGGATCGTTCACCGTGTAGGTGATGGTGACCGACTTTTTGTCCTTGAAGACGTTCGTAAAGGAGACGCGCACGGCATAGACGCCGCGACTTTCGTCATAAGTCACATCGGAGGGCGTGAGCGGGGTCTTTTCTCCGCCTTCGGCTTGCTCCGAAATCGTGATCGCGGGAGCTTCGTCGAGCTTCATGCTGCCTCCTGCGACGTTTTCATACTTCAGAATCAGCGTGAATACGGGCTGTTCGCTCCCTCTGTCGCTGTTGTAGAGAACTTTTTCGTTCTTTTCGACGGCGACGACCTTATTCATCATATTCTCTTTTGCCGCGGCGAGATCGCGCGAGCTCTCTGTCGCATCGTACTTGCTCTTTGCGTATTCGCCGAGAGCGGCGATACGGGCTTCGAGCGCGACGAGCGCCTGATAATTTTCAACCGTCGCCTCGGTATTTTTGAGGGCGGCTGCGATGTCCGCCTTGAGCGTTTCAATGGAAGCGTCGATCTGCGTCATGGCGTTCGTCTTTGCGGTTTCAAGCGCCGTGTGCTTTGCTGCGACCTGTTCGTCTGCCTTGACATAGGCGGCGTAACCGTTGTATGCCGCGAGCGCTTCGTCCGCGGCGACGATGATCGCCTCCGCCGTTGTATCGTCTGCGGGGTCGAGGACGGGGAGCGCCGTGCCGAGCGCTTCGACCGCGGCCGTGATGGCCTCCTGCCATGCGGTGAGCGTCGATGTCAATGTTTGAACGGACGTCTCCTCTTCCTCCGTCACAAGTCCGCTTGCAAGGGTGGAGAGCTCGCCCTTTGCGGTCTTGACGGCTTCAATTGCCTCTTCAAGTTCTGTGGCGGACGCTTCCTTCTCCATTTCTTCCTCCGCCGCCGAAAGATACGCCGCAAACGCAGAATGTGCCGTTTTCGCCCCTTCCGTCTGCTCCGTATAAGCCGCCTTCTTCTCGTCGAGGGAGCGTTTTGCCGCCGCAGCGAACATCAGTGCATCCTCGTCGAGCGCCTCGTACAGGGCGTCTGCGGCATCGAGCTGAGACTTGATCGCCGCCGCCTCTTCCTGTGTATTCGTCTGGGCGAGGGTACCGATCTCCCCCACCGCGTCGATAAACGTCTTCGCCTTTGCCACCGCTTCGGGCGTTGCAAGCGACGGCTTGCTCTTGCCACACGCCCCGAAGCCGACCACGGTGCAAAAGGCGAGCGCGATACAGCATACAAACGTCCATACTTTCTTTCTCATACTTTCCTCCCCGACGGCAATTCTCTTCTTTTCCCCTCGGAAGCGCAGACGCTTCCTTTCAATATTATAACAGAAGGAGCGAAATTGTCAATGAGGATTTTCAAATTCGCTTGCCCCTCCCGATTATTTTGAAAAAATCAGACTAATTTATGTTACATTTTTACAAATCGTCTATTTCCGAGACAAGATCCGAGAAAATGGTATATAATATAGTCAATTTATCTGTTACAATAAAGAAAATGAAAAGACGAATGAAAATTTTTACAAAGTGGTTGACATGGCTCCTGATCGCCGCGCTCGGGCTCTCCGTGCTCGGCGGCTGTACCCCGTCTTCGGCCGATGACGGGACGGGAACGGCAGATCCTCTCCCCGAACAGCCCTCGGGCGATGATACGGAGGACTCGGGCGGGACGGGCGATACCAATGACCCCGATGACAGCGACAGCAGCGATACGGGTGACATGGGTAACTCGGGCGATACCGGTGACACGGGTGATACCGGTGACACGGGTGATACGGGTACCACAGGTGACTCGGGCGACTCGGGCGATACCGGTGGCACAGGTGACGGCGGTGACTCTGACGACTCCGGTGATTCCGGTGATTCCGGTGGCAGCGCTGACACGGGTGATACCGGTGGCAGCAGCGGGGAAGAAACGTTCCTCTACGAGCCCGTTCTCTTCGATACGCTCCCGAAGATCTCCGTCGTGACGGAGGACGGAAGCAACGATTTCATCACCGTCCCCGACCGTAACGCAAAACTCAACGGCCAGATCGAATATGTGAATGCAACGATCTCCGTCGGGAATTGCCCCGAAGAATATGAGATGACGGACGTCGCCGCCGAGGTCAAGGCGCGCGGCAACTATACGCTCGACTATGAAAAGAAGCCGATCCGTATCAAGTTTACCAAGAAGCAGACAATGCTCGGGCTCAACGAGGGGCAGAAATACAAGAGCTGGGTGCTCCTTGCGGAGTGGAAAGACGTCTCCATGCTCAACAATGCCGCCGCGCTGACCCTCGGGCAGAACCTGCTCGGCGCGGACGGATTCTATTGCAGCGATTTCCGTATCGTCGAGGTCGAGATCAACGGCAACGACTGGGGCGTCTATGTCCTCGTCGAACAGCAGGAAGCCAAGGAAGGCAGGGCGAGCGCCGTCGAGGCGGATGACGGCGAGACGGGGACGGATATCGGCTATCTCGTGGAATATGACGGGTACTGGAACGAGGAACCCGAGGACGGCGACCCCACTTTTACCGTCGACTACGGCGGACTGATCAGAAATTCGAACGGCGATCTCTATGATGCGTGGCAGACGGGTTATACGGTCAAGAGCGACACGCAGAGCGCAGAGCAAGTCGACTTCCTCCGGAGTTATATCCAGAACGCCTTTGCCGTTTTAAGGCGTGCCGTCTATGACGGCGAGGCGTGGCAGTTCAACGAGACGTTCACCGAACTTGAGCGGGCGGAATGCACGCTTCGGGAGGCGATCGAGGCGGTCGTGGATCTCGATTCGCTCGCCGATATGTTCCTCTTGCAGGAGATCGCCTGTGATCCCGACATCGCATGGTCGAGCTTCTATCTCTCCCTCGATATGCGGGAAGGCGGGCGGAAAAAGCTCATCTTCGAGGCGCCGTGGGACTATGACTCCGCCTTCGGCATCAAATACGATTTCGTCAACGGCGGGAACGGGCTGTATGCGGCAAACTGCGCAAACCCGTGGCTCACTATCCTCATCAATGAACCCTTCTTCCGTGATCTTGTCAAAGAGAAGTGGACGGGGCTCGCAGAGCGGGGCGTCTTCCCCATGCTCTTCACCTTCCTCAACACGGCGACGGAGCGCTACCAAAGCGGGTATGCGGACAATTTTATCCGCTGGGAGAACAGGCTGCGCTATCCCAACGACGAGCTCATCACGGAGGCAAACGGGTTCCGTTCCCAGGCGGACGGGGCGGCGTATCTCAAGGGCTGGCTGCATACCCGTCTCAACTATTTAAGCGGTATCTTCGGGGACGGCAAGGATGTCTTGACGGGAGAATCGCCCGCACGCCCCTCTCCCGATCCCTCTGCGATCCCCCAGCGCTTCGAGGCGGAGGAGTGCATCTATCAGGAGCCACTGGTCAGAGATTTTTACTTCGGCGACGCGAGCGGCGGAGCCTTTATCGGGGGAATGAACGGCGAAGGAAAACGGACGACGGTCACCCTCCTTCTCAGGGCGGAGCACGACTGCGAGGCTCTCGTCAGACTCTGTGTCGGCAAGCGTAGCTTTGACTGGGAGATCACGAACAGCCTGTCGCTCTTTGTGAACGGCGAACGGGTCTTCCTCCCCTCCTGCGTTGTCGAGGCGACGGAGAGCGGTGAAGAGGAATGGGGCACATGGGTCTCATGCGATCTTTCCCTCATCCCTCTCAAGGCGGGAAAGAACGAAATAAGGCTCGTCCAGAATGCATCGATAGGGTCGAATCTGGATTATTTTGAATTGGTGTGCAGCGAAACGCTCACGCAGATCATGGAGGATGTATGAAAAAAATCGGTATGGTTTTGGTCGGGGCGGCCGTCTGCGGCTGTCTGTTGACGGGGTGTACGACAACGCCTTCCCCTGAAGAGCGGGTGATCCCCGAGGTTGCCTATACGGTGAATGAGGCGCTCGCGGGGACCGTGGACGCCAATGCGGAGCAGTTCTATTCCAAAAACGTGCAGCGCGTTGAAAGCCCCCTCAAGGACAAGGTGATCTACTGGCTCGGTTCCTCGGTCACCTACGGGCAGAATGCGGGCGGGGAGAGTATGGCGGAGTTCCTCGCCGCAAAGACGGGTTGCATCTGTAAAAAAGACGCCGTCTCGGGGACGACAATCTTCGATGATAACAAGACGGAAAATACGGGCGTAAAATCTTACACCCGCCGTCTCATGAACAGCACGGTGTTCGACAAGACGGAGAAGGTGGACGCCTTCATCTGCCAGATCTCCACAAACGACGCTTGGGGGGACCGCAAACAGAATTGGGGAGAGATCGCGCCCGACGATAAGCTCTACCTCGAGGATTTCGACGTCAAAACGACGATGGGCGGGATCGAGAGCATCATCGCCTACGTCACCGACACCTGGCAGTGCCCCATCTACTTCTATTCGGGGGCGTACTTCGGGGATAAGAAGGGAGAATCCCCCCGTGAGAACGGGAACCCGAGCGGGACCGACTACGGAGAGCTCATCGGAAAGGTCAAGGAGATCGCCGCAAAGTGGAAGAAAGCCGACGTCGACGTGCAGGTCATCGACCTCTTCAACGACACGGCGTTCAACGCCGCCGTCTCGGATGCGTATTACAGCTGGGCGACGCATGACCCCATCCACCCCTACCGAGCGGGATATCTCACATGGTGGATGCCCTATTTCGAGCAATTCCTGCTCGTCGCCCTCGACCTCTATTGAGGAATATCCCGACAAAGAATGTCCATAGAGATACGAAATAAGCGGTTTGGCGATTCGTCAAGCCGCTTTTCGTGTATCACAAAATTCTTGCCTCACGCTTATCCTGATTTGAAGCGATACAATGTGTTTTGGTAATTTTTCGTGAGTGCAGACAAAGTAACCCTGTCTCCTGTACGATCATACCAATGCGTAATGGGAAAATCCGTTCCCCAGAGCATCCGTGATTCGAATCCCGCACGGCATATTTGCTCATAGTTTGCAAGTGGGCAAAACGCCGTATCGCCGAAAAGGTTGCCGTATTTTTCAAATAATCGAATGACATCATGGCTGATGCGGCAATGGGCAAGGACAAATTTCACATCGGGGAAGTCTGCAAAACAGGTTTCGAAGCGCGAAGGAGCATCGATTGTGTCTACACCTGTATGGATCAATATCGGAAATCGTTCCCGTGCAGCACAAGTGCAGATATCGTACAACAAGCTGTTTCCGCTTTCTCCGTTCCATTCGCCGATTTTCGGGTGGATCTTGAATCCCGCGTACTTTACACCGTCAACTTTATCCAAGGTATCATATCGCTTCGGGACTACCCAGTACAGAGGCACGAGCGTCATGCCGCATTTGCCCGCCTCTGCAAGCGCCTCCTCTGTTTCATCGTCGATATGGCGAGACAAATATTGCGCCTCTTCAAAAGAATCAGGCGCAATACAAGCTGTCGTTGATGAGACCCAAGCACGGCGCACTCCGCTTTTATGCAGCGCTTTGATGACGAGAGACGGCCGATAATATAAATGATAATATTGCCCGAAATGGACATGGCAGTCAAAAGCAAACGTGTCGGGATCTTTCATGACTTATCTTTTTTTCAGATATTCCAAAACGACTTGTCTGTTGACTGCGGCGACGGCGCAAAAATGCTCCGCCACCTCCATAGGATCCCCTGTGGACGACTCATTCGCAAATCTGCCGGGACAAGGGCTGCAAAAGGCTTTGTCTTTGCAGGAGGAGCATTTTTTCATGTCGCCGCGCTTCAGAGCGCGGAGCTTTTTCATCTCGTCCGATTCGAGCCAGATTTCCTTCAACGGCCTTTCATACAGATTGCCGCAGACAAAACTTTGCCAACCGGGACAGGGATAGACATTGCCGTTTGCCACCATGCAAGCCGTATTGACGGCGACCCCGCAGAACGGCTCGTTCGGGTCGTAATCGTACTTGCTTACTGCGGCGGCGTCCAATCCCGCAATATCGTCGCGGTAGGTTTCGTCACATTCGATAATCGATCTTATCACGGAACGGCATTCCTCGGGCGAAAGACGGTTAGCAAGATTGTCCGTGCGGTGGTCGTATTCCGCCATAATGGCATAGTCGACATTCACGCGGATTTTATGGCGATGCCCCCACTTGATGACGTCCGCAACGTCGTCCCTGTTCGCTTTCATGACGGGGCAATTGATCTGCACGGGAATATTGTTCTCGATGAGCCGCAAAATGGCGGCCTTTGTCTTTTCGAAAGACCCCTTGACCGTGGTAATCGTATCGTGATGTTCGGGAACCATGCTATATAAGCTCGTCTGCACGCCGCAGGCATTTCCGCGTTTCATGATCCGCACGATGTCGTCGTCCAAAAGAGTGAGATTCGTCAAAACGTGGACGTAAAAATCCTTCTCCTTGGCTGCCAATAAGAATTCTTTGAACTGCGGGTGCGCCATCGGTTCTCCGCCCGAGAGCGTCACGCCGAGCGTGCCCATTTCCTGCAATTGGTCGAGAACGCTGTAATACAGATCGGCGGATATGTCGGTATTTTTGTACTCATGCGGAATATAGCAATGGATGCACCGTTCGTTGCATTTGCTCGTCAACTCTATCTGAAAGTTTGACAAATAAGGGTTTGCGTGGAAATATTCGTCGAGAACTTCCTGCGTGTCGTTTGCCGAACGGATATTTTTCGGAGTATAGTCCTCTTCCAAGATGATCTGCTTGACCTCGGAATAATCGAATCCGATATTTTTATCGTTGGTCTCCCGATAGGTTTCGCCGCGGACGACGTACCCGTCATCCACAAGATCATCGAAAAATTCCCTGACGTCGGGAAGGATATCGGCGCTCGTGACGTCGACGAAGGATGCCGCGATCTCTTCGGACAGCCGTTCGAGCGTCTTGGGAGTGCGGGAGAGCGCGGATAAAAAGACCTGCCCGCTCTTATCGAAGGCAAGATCGTTGAACAGCCCGCTTGACTTGATATAGCCGAAATTCCCGATATTTCTGATATAGCAATCTTTTCTGAGTGCGTAGTACATGATAAAATATCCTTTATTATTTCTTATTGCAATTTGTTATGCCGCACCGATGACACCCGCCCGAAAAATCGGACGGGTGTACGGCTTGTCACTTACGCGGTCCTCTCGCAACTTCTGCACATAAAGCTGCCACGGCCATTTTGATTTGCAGGGCAACCCGCAACGTAAGAGCCCTGCTTTTTGTTCTGAGCAAGGACCACAGGCTTCGTGTACTTCATCGTGTTTACCTCCTTTGCAGATTTTATCAATTACGGACATGGCGCGTGCGCTCCGTCCGCAACCTTCAGATTTGCCTATTATCGATCAGGTTTTTGTTCATCGATGAGCATAATCGGTGAACAGAATCTTTGCTCTGCCCTCCGATTCAATCGTTTTCGGGAACAGAAACTCCCAAATGAAAAAGATTGTTAAAAATTTTGCAAATTGTATTGACTTATGTCGGGTTTTGTAGTATGATATGTAAGAGAAAGCGTTCATCAATTATGCTCATCGGTACACAGGAAAGGCGGCTTAAAAAGCTGTCTTTTTTCTTTATAACAGCTTCCCCAAGCGGTTCATCATATCCTTCTTGTGCTCCGTCACGGAATGCACATATCGGTTCAGGGTGATCGTCGGGGATTTGTGCCCGAGGATCTCCGAAAGCGTCTTGACATCCATTCCGCATTCCAAGGCGCGGGTGGCAAAGGAATGTCTGATTGCATGAAACCCTCGGTGCTTGATTTTCAGACGTTTCAACAGTAAATCGAAACTTCGCTGATAAGACCGTACCGAAACGCCGCTTCCGTTTGAGGAGATCACGAAGTCGCAATCTCTGTTTCGTTCCATGCTTTTCATGTGCGGTATCAGTTGTTTGGGCAACGGTATTTCCCGCTTTGAACTTCGCGTCTTTGGGCTTTCTATGACCTTGACATAATTTCCGTCGGCATCTTTCCCGTCATGGCAGGACTTTGTGATCCGCATGATGCCTTTGCTTAAATCAAGATCCGCCCAAGTGAGTGCAAGCAGCTCTCCGATCCGAAGTCCCGTATAGAAGCAAAGAAGTATGCCGTATAATTTTTTCTTTGGGCTGTCTTTGACCGCATTTTCTATGGCTTTTTGTTCTTCAAGCGTGAAGCAGGT
>CANQLW010000030.1 GCA_947624805.1 uncultured Clostridia bacterium
CGGGCGCATATGCCGCATTCCGCCTGTAAATACAGGGATCTGAAATCGAGATTATAGGACGATACAAAGGAAATTTGGTCGGAGAGTACGCTCTTTGCGTGCAGGAACCCGTCGGTGTACTCCCGAACCTGTACGCCCGCCCGTTCGAGCTCCGCCGCATAGGAGCGGGTGAGGAGGAAGGGGAGCTTTTTATCGGGAATGTGCGGGATCATGAGCCGTACGTCAACGCCTGCGAGCACGGCGCCCTGCATGGCGCGGAGCAGGGGAAGGTCGGGCGCGAGATAGGGAGTATTCACAAACAGACGGCTGCGCGCCCCCGTGAAGAGCATAAGAAAAAGCTGCATCCCCGCCCTCAGCTCGGTCTCGTCTGCCCCGTCCGCGATTACGGCGCAATTTCCGCCGTTTGCGGGCTTTCTCTTCGGCAGTGTGACGGGGAAGGCGGGCATCCCCGCGTTCCATGTGCGGGCGAAGAGCTCGGCAAATGCGAGCGCGACGCTCCCCGTGGCCCGTACGGCGGTATCTTTCCAGTGCCCGAAGCGGATCTTTTCGCCGATGTACTCGTCGGCGAGGTTGATGCCGCCCGTGTAGGCGATCTCCCCGTCGATGACGGCGAGCTTTCTGTGGTCCCGCCTGCCTGCGTTGCGGGAGGGGAAGCGGACGGGACGGAAACAGAGCGTTTTGATCCCGCGGGCGGCAAATTCCCTTTCATACCCCTTCGGAAGGGTCAGTGCGCTGCCGAATCCGTCGAAGATGAGTCTGACGTCCACCCCGCTCTCCGCCCTTTCCCCGAGAACGGACAAAAGATCGGACAGAAAGATCCCTTCGGCGACGATATAATATTCGAGCCAGACGAACTTTTTCGCCCCCCTGAGATCGCCGAGGAGCCGTTCGTACATCTCCCTGCCGACGGGGAAGTACTCCGCGCTCCCGATCGAGCAGGCGGGGAGCTTCGAGAGGGTCTCCGAGAGGCGGGCAGGAGGAAAATCCGACAGGGGGTTTACGGACATGGTTGCCGCAAAATCCGTATTGCGGGGCGCGCGGCTCAAAAAGAGGAGACAGGCGGCGGCGCCCGTCCACGGCAGGAGCAGGATGAGGACGAGCTTGGAGACTTTATGTGCCTCGGGGCTCGGCTCGGCGGTGACGAGGAGGGCGGCGGCAAGGGAGAACAGCCGTTCGACGGCGGCGACGGGAGCGAGTACCCCCGGAAGATACGCCGACAACAGGGCAAAGAGGACCGCCATTGAGAGCAGGATGAGGGCGAAAGGAAACATCCTTCCGCACAAAAAGAGACGAAGTTTACGCATGGGAGAAAGAACGCCGCCTTCGTGGAAAGCGGCGTTATGTATCTCTCAGATGAGGCTTACGATATTGATCTCGCTGACGTCGTGTTCGGGATGTTTGTGATAGGAATCGAAGAAGTTTGCCGTCTCCTGCGGGCGGATAAAGCGGGCGGAGAAGGCATCCGTGTTGACGGCTTGGGTGATGATGAGGTTGATTGCCGTCTCGAGCTCGAAGCACTTCTGCACGAAGTGGAGGGTGAGCTGTTTGCGGAGGGCGAGATCGAGAGAGAAGGTCGCATTGTCGGGCACAAAGCCGCAGAAGACGGTGTTGGATTTCCTCGCGCAGACGCGGAAGGGGATCTTGTGGTCGTTCCCGGGGGCGCCGATGACGTAGATTGCGCCCGAGGCAAGCCGCCCGCCCGTGATGTTGGCGACGCCGCTGAGCAGTTTATCGTTCGCGGGAAGGGTATAATATACGCCGCAGGTGCGTGCAAAGTCGAGGTTTGCGGGGTTGGTGTCGATGAGGATGGGGGAGATCTGCTGGTCGATGAGAAGCTGGCAGATGAGGATCCCCATGATGTTTGCGCCGACGACAGCGATATGCTGTCCCCGCTTGGCGTCGAGCCGTTCGATGGCGGAGCGCCCCAGCGAGACATAGTGGGCGATGAGGGCGCGTTCGTCGTTGAGCGCGTTGGGGATGGGGGTCATATCCTCGGGGGCGACGAAGACGAAGTCGCGCAGGAATCCGTCCTGCGTCTGGCCGCAGACGAGGTAGTCATCCTCCGAGAAATCGGCTTTCTCCGTCCCCGTGTAGGGACGGGCGCAGAAGGTGTGGAGGAGCACTCGGGTCCCCTTGGGAAAGAGCGGGTTGGACGTTTCGTCCGCGACGAAGCCGACGGCGAACCGCCCCGGGATGAGCGGAAGGCGGGCCTTGAGCGTGCCGTTATAGAGCGCCGCGTCGACGCCGCTCAGAAAAACTTTTGTGATGCGTACACGGATCGTGCCCTCGCCGCCCGAAGGCATGGGTGCATCGTCGTCGTTTTCGAGTTTTGCGGGAGCGGTGATCTTCCAAACGTTCATAAACGTCTCCTACTGCAATGTCTGCAAATCATTTTATATTATACCGCAACGAAAAATATTTTGCAACTATTTCCGCGCAATTGTGCAAAACCGCCTTCTGCGCGGCGGAGATTTCATAAAAACGCACAAGTTTTTTCGATTGTATGCGAAAATGAGTTGACGAACGCCGAAAAAACAGATATAATAGATTCGTAACATTCCGAACACAGCGAGGTGAGATTACATGAAAACGGAAATTCAGCCTAAGTATCACGAAGTCACAGTCGTCTGTGCCTGCGGTGAGACGTTCAAAACGGGCACGACGAAAGACGCCGACGTTTTGAAGGTGGATATCTGCAGCAAATGCCATCCCTTCTTCACGGGCAGGCAGAAGCTGGTCGATACCGGCGGGCGTGTCGACAAATTCAAGAAAAGATACGGCATCTGATACATTCAGCCCCCTTGTTGCGGGGCTGTTTTGTTTATCTTTCAATCGTGAGTATCCGACATGAAGAAAAAGAAAAACAGGACATATATCGGCGGGCAGGCGGTCATCCAAGGGGTGATGATGCGCTCCAAGAGCGGGATCGCGACCGTCGTCAGGGACGATACAGGGCAGCTCCAGCTGGAGGCGCTCCGTACAAAGCCGCCCGAAAAGAGGAGTTTTTGGTGGAAAGTCCCCCTTGTGCGCGGGGTCCTCAACTTCGTCTCCTCGCTCGTGCTCGGCATGAAGGCGCTCACGCGGAGCGCGGATGCCGCAATCGTCGAGGAGGATGAGACGCCCTCCAAACTCAGCAAGTGGATGGCGGAGCACTGGAAGATCGGCATTTCCGACATTCTTTCCTTCATCTCCACGCTGCTCGGCGTCGTGCTCGCCGTCGGGCTCTTCCTCTGGCTTCCGCAGTTCCTCGCGGGGCTCATCGCCGATCATACCTTCGGCGGCGGAACGGAGACGCTCTGGTATAACCTCGTCGAAGGGGGCTTCCGCCTCGTTATCTTCATTCTGTACATTCTCTTTACGCTCATCTTCAAGTCTCTGAGGGAGACCTATATGTACCACGGCGCGGAGCATAAGACGATCAACTGCTTCGAGTACGGGTACCCCCTCACCGTGCAGAACGTCAAGAAGTGTTCCCGTCTGCACGACAGGTGCGGCACGACCTTTATCTTTATCGTGCTCATCATCTCCATCGTCGCCTTCTCCCTCGTGAACTGGTGGCTCGGTCCCCTCATCCATGTCGGGATCAAGGAGCTCGACGGGATGATACGGATGCTTCTGAAACTGCTCCTTCTGCCCGTCGTCGCGGGGGTGTCCTATGAGATCCTCAAATTCCTTGCTCTCTTCCAGACGCCGCTTCTCTTCCCGTTCAAGGCGCCCGGGTACCTTTTGCAGCTTCTCACGACGCGGGAGCCCACGGATGACATGATCGAATGTGCGATCGAGGCGTTTAGAAGGGCATACGACATGGACGCCGACCCCGAGCTCCCCGAGACATTTTTCATCACCGAGACCAAGCTCTCCAAACTGCTCCCCGCCTTCAAAAAGAACTTCCGCGCGAAGGACATCGACGAGGCGGATGCAGAGTGGATCATGAGCTGTGAACTGAAGATCCCCCGCAGCGAGCTCGGAGAGGATCGCCTCATCACGCGGGCGGAGTGTGCCTCCATTCTCGATGTCTATGAGGAACGGCTCACGGGCAGGCCGCTGTGGTATATCTACGGCAACACCGTCTTCTACGGCTATACCTTCAAAGTGGACGAGCGGGTGCTCATCCCCCGTCCCGAGACGGAGGAACTCGTCCGAGAAGCGCTCGCCTTCCTCAAAGACGGCATGAGCGTGCTCGACCTGTGCACGGGGAGCGGCGCGGTCGCCGTTGCGGTCGCCGCGGAGGCATCCAAGGACAAGAGCGTCACCGTCGTCGGGGCGGATATCTCCGAGGACGCCCTCGAAGTGGCACGGGAGAATGCACGGACCAACAAGGCGCCCGTGACCTTTGTCCAGAGCGATCTCTTCAAGAACGTCCGCGGCAGGTTCGACCTCATCACCGTGAATCCCCCCTATATCAGGCGGAGGGACATCGAATCGCTCCCGCGGGAGGTGCGTGACTTCGAACCGCGCATCGCGCTCGACGGCGGCGAGGACGGACTGGCGTTTTACCGTCTCATCGCCGAGAAGGCGGGGAGATACATCGCACGCGGGGGGATGATTATGCTCGAGTGCGGCGAGGGACAGGCGCAGGACGTCATCAAGATCTTCCGCAGCAGTACCCGCTGTGACTTTGCGATGGTCGTAAAAGACCTCGCGGGCGTCGAGCGGATCGTCAAGATCGGGTTCTGATATGCTGAAACGGCTCAAAGAGATCACAACAAGATACGACGAGATCGGCGCGCTCCTCTCTGCGGGGGACGCGCTTTCGGATATGGAACGGTATGCCCGCCTCGCAAAGGAACGGGCGGAGAAGGAGGAGATCGTCGAAACATACCGTCTCTACCGCAAAACAGAGGAGGAGATGAACGCCGCTCTGCTCGAATCGGAGAAGGAGAGCGGGGAGATGAAGGATCTCCTTATGGAGGAGTACTATACCCTCAGGGAGAAGCTCCAGACCATCTGGACGGAGCTCAAGATCCTGCTCCTCCCCAAGGATAAGAACGACGAACGCAACTGCATCCTCGAGATTCGCGCGGGCGCGGGAGGAGAGGAGGCTGCGCTCTTTGCCTATGAACTGTACAGGATGTATATGGGATATTGCGAGAAGCATCGCTTCGCATTCGAGCCCGTCGACCTCAGCGAGACGGAACTCGGCGGCATGAAGGAGGCGATCGTCAATATCACGGGCAAGGGCGCCTATAAACGGCTCAAATACGAGAGCGGCGTCCACCGCGTGCAGAGGGTGCCCGAGACGGAATCGCAGGGACGCATCCATACGTCGACGTGTACCGTCGCCGTGCTCCCCGAAGCGGAGGACGTGGAAGTCAATATCGATGAAAAGGACATCCGTATCGACCTCTTCCGCTCCTCGGGCGCGGGCGGGCAGAAAGTCAACAAGACGGAGACCGCCATCCGAATCACCCATTTCCCGACGGGGATCGTCGTCACCTGTCAGGACGAGCGGAGCCAGCTCAAAAATAAGGAAAAGGCATTCAAGGTGCTCCGTTCGAGGCTGTACGACTATTACAGGAGCCGTGCGGCGGGGGCGGAGGCGCAGAACAGGAGGAGCCTCGTCGGCACGGGGGACAGGAGCGAGCGGATCCGTACCTATAATTTCCCCCAGAGCCGTATCACCGACCACAGGATCGGTCTGTCCCTCCACGATATGGAAGGATTTCTGTCGGGGGAGCTCGATGAGATGATCGACGCGCTCGCCCGTGCAGATACCGAGCGGCGGCTCGCCTCGGGTGAGGAGTGACGCCGCGGGAGGAACCCCATGAAAGGACTTGCAAAACGAATCGCATCCATCTCGCCCTCTCTGACGCTCGCCGTCAGTGCAAAGGCGAAGCAGATGAAGGCGGCGGGGGAGGATGTCATCTCCTTCGGCGCGGGAGAGCCTGATTTCAACACGCCCGTCCACATCATCGAAGCGGCAAAGTCTGCCCTCGACAGGGGGGAGACCAAATATACGCCCGCCGCGGGGACGCTTGCGCTCCGCCGTGCCGTCTGTGAAAAATTCAGGCGGGACAACGGGCTCGAGTATTCATCCTCTGAGATCGTCATCTCCAACGGGGCGAAACATTCCATCTTCAACGCCTGTTTTGCGCTCATCGACGAGGGGGACGAGGTCCTCATCCCCGCGCCCTACTGGCTCACCTATCCCGAGATCGTGAGGATGCTCGGCGGCACGCCCGTCTTCATCCCCGCCAAGAAGGAGAGGGGGTTCAAGATCTCCCCCGAAGAGCTCCGCGCGGCGATCACCCCGAGGACAAAGCTCTTCCTCTTCAATTCCCCCTGCAACCCGACGGGCGCGGTCTATTCGGAGGCGGAAGTGCGTGCGCTCGCCGCCGTCTGCGAGGAGGCGGGCATCTGGACGATTTCCGATGAGATCTACGAGAAACTCGTCTACGGCAGCGTGAGGCCATTCTCCTTTGCCGCCTGTTCGGATTGGGCGAAGGAGCATACGGTCACGGTCAACGGCGTGAGCAAGACATATGCCATGACGGGCTGGCGGATCGGCTATCTCGCCGCTCCGAAGGAGATCGCCGCAGCGATCGCTTCCTTCCAGTCCCATACGACGAGCAATCCCAATTCCGTTGCCCAAGCGGCGGCGGCCGAGGCGCTCTCATCGCCCGAGGCGGCGGTGGAGGAGATGGTCGCCCGCTTTGCAAGGAGACGGACTGCAATGCTCGAGCGGATCTCGGAGATGGAGCGGGCATACTGCATCGTGCCCGACGGGGCGTTCTATGCGATGCTCGTCGTGAGCGGCGTGTACGGCAGATCCTTCGGCGGGAGGAAGATCCAAGACTCCGTGAGTTTTGCCGATGCTCTTCTCGACTGCTCCAAAGTTGCCGTCGTCCCCGGGGCGGCATTCGGGGCGGATGACTGCGTGCGGCTGAGCTATTCCCTCTCCGTCAAGGAGATGCTGGAGGGGCTCGACAGGATCGACGCGTTTTTGTTGAGTCTCATATGAAAAATTTTCGGCGAATTTCCGAAAAACCCTTGAAAAATGGGCGGAAACTTGATAGAATAGAATCGATAAGGTTGCCATAAGGCACAGGAGGACAACATGATTACCATTATCTGCGGACCCAAAGGAAGCGGCAAGACGAAGAGGATCATCGACGCCGCAAACGAAGCCGTTTCGGCGGCAAAGGGACATCTCATCTTTATCACAGATACCAAGCGGTATATGTACGATCTCAAGCGCGAAATCCGCTTCATCGACGTCGGCGATTATTCGGTCGCGGGCATGGACGCCCTGAGCGGATTCATCCGCGGCGCGATCGCGGGCAGCTACGACAACGAGTACCTGTTCCTCGACGGGGTCGCGAGGATCGCAGGCAAGCCCCTTTCGGAGATGGGCAGCTTCTTCTTCCTCATGGAGAAGGTCGCCGCGCTCCGCGATATCAAGATGTATATCACCTGCAGCTGCGCGGAAGAGGAACTTCCCGATTTTGTGAAAAAATATCTGTAATCCCGCTTTTTTGGCGGTTTTAAGCAAATTTCTTCCGTCCCGCTCCGCGGGGCGGTTCAAGCATATCAAAGAAGGTTTTGTATGAGATTCATCAGCACGAGAGGAGGAGAGACGGTCTCGTCGCCCGAAGCGGTCGTCAAGGGTATCGCATCGGACGGCGGGCTCTTCGTACCCGAGCAGTTCCCGCAGGTGACGGCGGAGGAGATCGCTGCGCTCTGCGAAAAGGATTACCCCGAACGCGCCGCCTTTCTCCTCGGGAAATACTTCGATGAGTACGACCCCGAAGAACTCCTTGCCGCGCTCCGTGAGGCGTATGCCCGCTTCGACGACGTGGACGCCGCGCCGCTTCTGCGCATGGACAACGGGATGTATATGCTCGAGCTCTTCCACGGCCCGACCTGTGCATTCAAGGATATCGCGCTCACCGTCCTTCCCTATCTCATGAAGAAGGGGTGCGAGATGCTCGGGATCGGGGAAAAGATCCTGATCCTGACCGCGACGAGCGGGGACACGGGCAAGGCCGCCCTCGAAGCCTTCCGCGAAAAGGAGGGCGTAAAGATCGCCGTCTTCTATCCCGAGGAGGGCGTCTCGAAGATGCAGAAACTTCAGATGTGCACGACGGAGGGGGACAATGTGGACGTCTGCGCCGTCCGCGGGAGTTTCGACGACTGCCAGAACGCGGTCAAGAAGATCATGAACTCCGAACAGTGCCGCGCCGCCATTGCAGAGAAGGGGTACCGCCTCTCCTCCGCCAATTCCATCAATATCGGACGGCTGCTGCCGCAGATCGTGTACTACTTTTCCGCCTATTGCGACCTTGTGGGTTCCGATCAGGTCAAGGTGGGGGATAAGGTCGATTTTGCGGTGCCGACGGGCAATTTCGGCAATATCCTTGCGGGGTATTATGCGATGCGGATGGGGCTCCCCGTCGGGAAACTCATCTGCGCCTCCAACAGAAACTGCGTGCTCACCGATTTCTTCAAGAGCGGGACCTATAACGCCAAACGACCGCTCAGCCGTACGATGTCCCCCGCGATGGACATTCTCATCTCTTCCAATTTGGAACGGCTCGTCTTCGAGGTCTCGGGACGGGACGCCGCGCTCACGGCAGAGCGGATGAAATCGCTCTCGGAGACGGGGAAATACTCCCTCCGCGCCGAGGAGCTCAAAAAGGTAAGGGAGAGCTTTGCCGCGGGCTGTGTCACCGACGCCGACACGGTGGAGTGCATCTATGATTTCTTTATCGATTACGGCTATCCGATGGACACCCATACGGGCGTCGCGATGTGCGTGGCGCAGCGGTACGAGGAGAAGGTCGCCGAGGACGTGAACGCGGAGAAATATCCGACGGTCGTCATCTCCACGGCGAGCCCCTATAAGTTCCCGCAGGATGTGCTGTACGCTCTGACGGGGAATGACGTCAAGGATTCCTATAAGGGCGTCAAGCGTATTCATCTTCTGACTGCGATGAAGGTGCCCGAGTGTTTGAAGGAGATCCGTTACAAGCCGATGCGCTTCAAGACGGTTCTCCCCGCCGATAAGATTTATGATGAGGTACAAAAATTCCTCGGCTGAGACTGTGAAATGAATGATCTCCCGCACCGTTTGGCGCGGGAGTTTTTTTGTGGGGGGCGGCGTCATCCTGAGCGCAGCGAAGGATCCCGAGGATTGAAATTCGGACTCCGTTCTTCGAGATCCTTCGAAACTTACAATTCGAACTTCGTAATGCTCACTGTCTCAGGATGACGCGAGAGAAGAACGGACTCCGTTCATCGGGATCCTTACTTCGCGGCAAAGCCGCTCGTGCCGCGCTTCGTGCAATAGAATGCGCGCGGCTCAGAATGACGCAGGAGTAGGGGGCAAGGGAAGTCGTTCCCTTTGCAAAAAAGACCTCCTGATGAACAGGAGGCCCTTTTGGGGTTTTGGGTTATTTGGTCGGATCGATGAAGGAGGAGCGCGAATGATCGTTTTCCTCCTTCTTCGTCGAGCGGTAAAGAAGGATCAGGCAGACGAGCGCCGCGGCGAGTACGGCCGCGTTGACGGCCGCAATCGCAATCGCCGTCCCCTTCAACGCCGAAAATGTCACCGTGAGCATGGTCAGCATGGCTTCTTCCTTTCCTTATCGCAAAAAATTAACCTTCGGTTCCGTCGGTGACGGTGAAAGTAAGCGTATCGGTGTATGCTTCCCCGCCCGTGGAATACTTTGCGTCGTCAGCGTTTTTCAGCGTCGCTTTTAAGGTCGCACTGTCGCCTTCCTTGTTGCCCGCTTCTACCGTAAGGACTTCACCGCCATCGGTAAGTGCATCGGGACTTTCGTCCACTTTGAGGTCATAGTCGATGGATTGGCTACCACCTGTCACCTTCCACCCGTTTCCGCTGGAGACGGTGACTTTGAATTGCTTGCCCTGCTCGATGACCACATCTGAAGCTGTGACCGTTCCGCCCGTTTCGTCGCCGACTGTGATTGATTCGGGAATGGTGAGTTTCCACGTGGTATCAACGCTGTATGTGACCGTCGTTTGGATGGGATCTCCGCTATCCTGATTGATTTCCGCCGCCGAAGCGATAGCGACTGTGCCGATCGTACCTGCGAGTGCCAACGAGAGCAGTGCCGCAGAGCCCAAGAGTACCAAGTTCTTCTTTTTCATAAAAACACCTCTTAAAAATTTTTTTATGATGCGGGTTTGCCCCGTGATCACCTATTTGACTGTCAGCTTCACGACCGCCGAGACGTTGTTCGTGGGCGTGAGATCGCTCATGCGGTAGGGCTGGATGAGCATTTGCACCGTATATTCCCCCGCGGGCAGCCTGTGGGAGAGCGTCACCTGATAGATATGCTTCCCGGGTGCCACATAGCCCGTTTTGAACAGGACTTCGAAGCCCTCTTCGCTGTCGTCGGGGAGGCGGAATTCAAAGGTCATGTAGTACAGACCGTTATTCTCGATAGGGTTATAGAGATCGATCGGGACCGTATCGATATCGGGCGGAATGGTGAGCGCGGAGAACCCCGCAACAGTCACCCCGGGGGAAGAGCCCTGCCCCTCGTCCGGCCGCTCGTCGACAGCGCTCGGGTCAAGCACGACGCCGCCCGTCGACCTTTGCGGCGGCTCCTGCATGAACAGCACGATGCCCAGCATGATGAAATCGAAGATCAGCAGGACGGCCACGGGAATGGAGAAAAGGATATATACAACACTTTTTTTCTTCATCAGCTTCCCTCCTCTTCCGTAAGCACCGCGGAAAAGATCAGCGTGTCGGTAAAGGCACCCGCGTACCCGAGTTCCTGAAGGCTATCCGTGGATAGTCCCAAAGTGACGGTGATCGTGAGACCTATGATCTTCCGAAGATAGTCATCGGTGCCATCATATTCGGTGTCTTCGGAGACCGTAAGCTCCCAGATCACCTGCGGGCCATCTGTCAACCCGCTTGCGTCGTATTCTTCCCCCGTTCCATAGCCCGGATCATCGGCAGCAGAGACTGTATAGCCGAGCGACTCGCTGTTTTCCGATATAAATGTGCCGTTTTCACATTGCAGGAAGAGTTTTAAGGTAACCCCTGAGTCAGATGGAGCTGGCGAAGAGTTTGCACGTCAGCAAGCAGTGCATCTCCAACTGGGAGAACGACAATATTTTGCCGTCCGTGGAGATGCTTGTGAAGATCGCGAAGTTTTTCGGCGTCTCGACCGATGCGCTGCTCGGGCTGGAGAATGCGAAAACCGTCTCGGTGGAGGGGCTCACCGACGCGCAGATCGACCATATCAAACTTTTTATCGACGACCTGCGGGGCGATCGCAGAGAACTCTGACGCCCGCGACGGTGTTATATATAATATGGAAAGGACTCCGGCGCCGATTTGGCGCTATTTTTAGTTTCGCTTGATTTGTTTTATCGTCCGCGCCTTGTGGGCGCGTGCTCCAAAACAAATGCAAGCGAGGAAAGTTGCATTTTTGGGATATTGAGTCAACGTCGCGGTCGCTCTCCCCGACATTGTGGTTCCCGTAGGGTACCAAATTGAGTGCGCTTAGGCAGGGCAACCCTGCCACGCGCCGTTAATTGGAACGAACCCCCTCCCCTACCCCTCCCCCTTCGAAAGGGGGAGGGTGGGGGGAAACGGCGCCTCCACCCGCTTGCGGGGGGAGGGTAGGGTGGGGGGTAAAAGCTCCCCCTTGGGGGGGAGCTGGCACCGAAGGTGACTGAGGAGGGGATTTCGGACTCCGCATGGTGGGATCCTTCGCTACGCTACTTCGTCGCTGACGCTCCTCGTGCCGCGCTTCGTGCAATAGAACGCGCGCGGGGCAGGATGACTGTAAGAAGAGGCACGGGGGAGGAAATTTCACAACTCTTTCGCGGAATGGCGTTGCATTCTGTATGGAAATGTGGTATAATTTTCCTGTAACGGTTAATATGGAGCAGTTTATGGATAAAAAAGTCATTTATTCGGCGGTTCAGCCGAGCGGAAACCTTACGATCGGGAATTATCTCGGCGCGATCCGTAACTGGGTACGGATGCAGGATGAATACGATTGCTTTTACGCCGTCGCCAATATGCACGCGATCACGGTAAAGCAGGACCCTGCGGAACTGCGCCGCCGCACGCTCGAGCTCGTCGCGCTCTATCTCGCCTGCGGGCTGGATCCCGAGAAGTGCGCGCTCTACGTGCAGTCCAACGTCCCCCAACACGCGGAGCTCTGCTGGGTGCTCAACACGATCGCCTATGTGGGAGAGCTCTCCCGCATGACCCAGTTCAAAGATAAATCGCAAAAACACGCCGAGAACATCAACATGGGGCTCATGGATTACCCCGTGCTCATGGCGGCGGATATCCTTCTCTATCAGGCGCAGTACGTTCCCGTCGGCGCCGACCAGAAACAGCACGTCGAGATCGCCCGCGACCTCGCCATCCGTTTCAATAATCGGTTCGGGGACACTTTCACCGTGCCCGAGCCCCTCATCCTCAAGGGCGGCGCAAAGATCTGTTCCCTTCAGGAGCCGACCAAAAAGATGTCCAAATCGGACGAGAACCCCAACGCGTCGATCTATCTCACCGACGATCGCGACACCGTGATCCGTAAATTCAAGCGTGCCGTCACCGACAGCGACAACGTCGTCAAGGCCTCCGAGGACAAGCCCGGGATCACGAATCTGCTCAACATCTACTGCGCCTTCAAGGGTTGCAGTTTGGAGGAAGCGGAGGGGGAGTTTGCAGGCATGGGGTATGGAGACTTCAAACTGGCGGTCGGGGAGAGCGTCGCAGACGTCATCACCCCCGTACAGGCGGAGCAAAAGCGGCTGCTTGCCGATAAGACCTATCTCGGCGAAGTGCTCAAAAGCGGGGCGGACCGTGCCTACAAGGCGGCGCGGAGAACGCTCTCAAAAGTTTACCGTAAAGTCGGGTTCTACGAGGGGAACTGATGTTCGGCTATGTTCGCTACGATACCCCCTTCCTCTATGTGAAGGACCTCACCCTCTACCGCTCCCTCTACTGCGGGCTGTGCAAGGGGATCGGAAGATCGTGCGGGCAGCGGGCGAGGCTCGGGCTCACTTACGACGTCACCTTCCTCTCCGCGCTCATCCATAACATCGCGGGGATTGACGTGAAGATCGAGCGGCAGCGCTGTTTCGAACACACGGTCAAAAAACGTCCGATCGCCGTCGTCGACCCCCTCACCGAGGAGCTCGGCGCGCTGAATACCGTCCTTGTCTACTATAAACTCACGGACGATATCCATGACGGCGGGCACGGGAGGCTCAAACGGCGCTGGTTCAGGCGGGGATTCCGCCTCGCAAAGAAGAAATACCCCGCCCTCGTCTCCCTCGTGGAGGGCTATATGCTCGAACAGGAGGCGGCGGAGCGGCAAAATGCTTCCGCGGAGATTGCGGCGGACCCCTCGGCGCGGATGATGCGCTCCCTTTCCGAGCATCTCCTCGGGGACAGGGCGACGGAGGCGACGGGACAGCTCTTTTACCACCTCGGCAAGTGGGTCTATCTCATCGACGCGCTCGACGATTACGACAAAGACATCAAAAAGAAGCGGTTCAACCCCTTCTATGCGGAATACGGCTGTGCAGACCGCGCGGAGCTCCTCCGTGAAAAGGGGGAAGACGTCGGGTATCTCTTCGATACGATCTTCTATGCCCTGCGCGAGCAGCTGTCACGGATCGAATTTCACTTCAACCGTGACCTCACGGACAATGTGATCCTGCGGGGCATCCCGCGGGAGACGGAGCGGGTCATGCGCGGAGAACGTCAGCAAAAGATGCAAGAAAAAATCTGACACGGAGTAAAATAGAGGTATGGACAGGGAAAATTACGAAATTTTGCAGGTTTCCGAGACGGCGACCGATGAGGAGATCAAGGAAGCCTACGAGCGTCTCAAAAAGAAATATAACGAGGAGAGATGGCAGGACGGCGAGGCGGGCACGGAGGCCGCGCGGAAGCTCGGCAGGGTCGAAACGGCTTACCGTGAGATCATGGAAGAGCGTGCCGTGCACGACGAGAGCGGGCTCTTCGGCGAAGTCAAGACTGCCATCCGCAAAGGGGATATCGGCAAAGCGCAGTCCCTTCTCGACGGCTGTGACGAGAGAAATGCCGAGTGGCACTATCTGCAATCGGTCGTCTTCTATAAAAAGAACTGGATGAACGAGAGCAAGAAACAGCTCGAGATCGCGATGAAACTCGATCCCTCCAATGAACGCTACCGCACGGATTACGAGAAGCTCAAGGCGCGTGCCGATTACAAGACGCAGAGCGGCGCCGCGCCCGCCTCGGACACATCGAGACCGGTTGATGACGACCAGATGGGGGGGAACGCTTGTGTGAATCTCTTCAACACCTGCGTTTGCCTCAACTGTCTGTGCAACTGTATGTATTGTTGCAGATGAAAAGGCAGCCGCGAGCGTTTATCATTGCCCTTTCGGGGATTTCTGCCGCCGTTGCCGCGGGGGCGCTGACGCTGGGCTCCTATGTCCCCGTGCTCTTGGCGGCGGGGTATGTGATCGCAGTCCTCGCGCTCATGATGCCCCTTGCAAAGGACGTCTGGTGGGGGAGCGCTCTGACCTTTTGCGCCGCGCTGCTGCTTGCATTCCTCTTCTGCGGGTTCTCTTTTATCAATCTCATCCCGTTCGCCGCTTTCTTCGGGCTGCACCCGATCGCAAACTATCTGCAAAAGCGGTACGCGAAGCATCCCGCCCTCTTCGCCGTGTGCGAGGCGGTCAAGGCGGTCTGGTTCGACCTCGTCATGTGGCTGAGCTTCGACCTCGTGTTCGTGCCGCTCTTCGGGCTGGAAAATGCCTTCTGGTACAGTTTCGTCAGGCAATACTTTTTCTTGGTGTTGTTTTTCGGGGGTACAGTCTTTTTCCTCGTCTATGACGCCGTTATTTTTTATGCGCAGAGGGCGGTCAATGCCCTTCTCAGGCGGATAAGGAGGTAAGATATGCAAAAAAACGACGTCTTCGAGGGCTGTGCGGAGGCGCTCGGCACGGGCGGAGAGGGGATCGTGCACATCGGCGATACCACCGTCTTCGTTCCCTATCTTCTGGCGGGCGAGAAGGCGAGGATCCGTATTCTCAAGGCAAAGGGGAACATCGCCTACGGCAAGGCGGAGGAGATCCTCATCCCCGCGGAGGAGCGCGTCCGTCCCGTCTGCCCCGTCTTTTTTAAGTGCGGCGGCTGTCGGCTCCAGCATATGCGTTACCGTGCACAGCTCAGATTCAAGACCGAGCTGGTTGCAAATTCCCTCAAAAAGATCGCGGGGATCACGGCAAAGGTGGAGCACTGCGAGCGGAGCGATAAGGAATACGGCTACCGCAACAAACTGCAGCTCCCCGTGGGCGTCCTCGGCGGCGAAAACGCCATCGGGTTCTATGCCGAGCGCTCCCACCGTATCGTGAAGACGGACGAGTGCCCCATCCACCCCGATTGGTCCAGAGAGCTCATCGCCGCCCTCTACCGCTTTATGGAGAAATGCGGGCTGGACGGCTACGACGAGGAGACGGGCAAGGGGCAGATTCGCCACATCGTCGTCCGTGAGATCAAAAACAAGTTCCTCATCACCCTCGTGACGACCGTGCGGGAGATCAAGGGGATCGACTATTTTTATTATCTCCTCAATCAGATCTTCCCCGAATATTCCTTCTTTTTAAGCGTCGACACCTCCAAGGACAACGTCGTTCTGAAGGAGCCGCCCGTGCTGCTCCGCGGCAAGCCCTTTTACGAGGCGACCGAGGGGGGGATCGTGTTCGAGGCGGGCGCGTCTACCTTTTTGCAGGTCAATGAGGACGTCAAGGGCAAACTCTATGAGCGTGCCGTCTCGCTCTTTTCGGCGGAGGACACGGTCATCGACTGCTACGCGGGCGGCGGGCTCCTGACTGCCATGCTCGCCAAGAAGTGCAAAAAGGCTTACGGCATCGAGATCGTCCCCGAGGCGAGCGCGTGCGCCGAGCGGCTCAGAGATAAAAACGGGCTGGAAAATATGGAGAATCTCTGCGGTGCGGTCGGGGAAAAACTCCCCGCGCTTCTCGAAAAGGAGCAGGACGCCGTCCTCGTCTTCGACCCGCCCCGCGCGGGGATCGAGAGGGAGATCCTGAGGGAGGTTCTCAGACATGGTCCCCGCAAAATCGTTATGATCTCCTGCGATCCCGCCACCATGTCCCGCGATGTGGGCATTCTCACGGGGAATTTGACGGAAAATGAGGGCGGAGAGCTCATCAAGACGGAAAATTCCCATACCATGTACGCGATCTCCCTCGTGCAACCCTTTGATATGTTCCCGCAGACACGCCATGTCGAGACCCTCGTGGAGCTCGTCAGGCGGTAAGACCGCTTATCTTCGGCGATCCTGCACATACTGTGCAAAAATTATAGATCAAATTTTTTCGGAGTAAAATATGCAAAACGTTATTCAGGTCACAGAGGATCTTTACTACCTCGGCGGCAACGACAGAAGGCTCGCCCTCTTCGAGAGCGCGTTTCCCGTTCCCCGCGGCGTCAGCTACAATTCCTACCTTCTCCTCGACGAGAAGACGGTGCTCTTCGATACCGTCGACAGCGCCGTGAGCGAGCTCTTTTTCGAGAATCTGCATGAGGCCCTCGGCGGCAGGAAGCTCGATTATCTCATCGTCCAGCACATGGAACCCGACCACTCGGCGAGCTTTTTCGGCGTCATCGAGCGCTATCCCGAGGTCACCGTCATCACCAACCAGAAGGTCGCCATGATGCTCAAAAACTACTTCCCGTTCTCGGGCAAGAACGTCCGCCTCGTCAAGGAGGGGGATGTCCTGAGCGTCGGGAAGCACAGCATCACCTTTGTCTTTGCGCCCATGGTGCACTGGCCCGAGGTCATGGTCAGCTATATCCCCGAGGACGGCATCCTGTTCTCCGCGGACGCGTTCGGCACCTTCGGGGCGCTCGGCGGGAGCATCTTTGCCGATGAACTCCCCTTCGAACGGGATTTTCTGGATGACGCGAGACGGTATTACTTCAACATCGTCGGAAAGTACGGCGTACAGGTTCAGAGCCTTCTCAAAAAGGCGGCGGGGCTGGAGATCCGTCTCATCTGCCCCCTGCACGGTCCCGTGTGGCGGGAGGCGGCGGGAATTGCTTGGTATCTCGGAAAATACGATACATGGAGCAAATATCTGCCCGAGGAGAAGTGCGTCGCGCTGTTCTATGCCTCCGTCTACGGGCATACGCAGAACGCCGCCGAGATCCTCGGCGCGGCGCTTGCAAGGCACGGCGTGCCCGTCAAGCTCTATGACGTCTCCGTGACCCATGTGAGCGAGCTCCTCTCCGAGGCGTTCCGCTGTTCCCATCTCGTCTTTGCGGCGACGACGTACAACAACGGGCTCTTCGTGAGTATGGAAAACTTCCTCGCCGACCTCAAGGCACATAATTTTCAGGGGAGAAAGTA
>CANQLW010000031.1 GCA_947624805.1 uncultured Clostridia bacterium
GTCACGGCGAAGCCGTGACACCCACCCCTCAAGGGGTGGGCAAGGGGGGTGACGAGCAAAGAAATCGTTCGAAAAAAATAGTAAAACCCCGAAAACTTTCGCTTTCGGGGTTTTACTATATGATAAGGGGGAAAATTATGAGCAACTTTATCAACAAGGAGGACTGCGTCCTCGCTTTGTTTTTGTACTCATATTATATTACATCATTCGCGCAAATGCAAAGAAATCTTTCACGTTTCCCCAAAAAATTTTTTTCGAATACTACCTTACAACTCTTGTCACATTTTATCATTTTCGCCGTGTGAACCTTTCACAAAGTTCCATATAATGGGAAATAACCCTGTTTTTTACAGGACACGGCAGAGCAGACAGGCGAGTATCGTTCCCAAAAATCCCGAGACCAGCGAGACGGCGACGGGAAGGATAGGTTTTTTCGGGGCGGCGGCGAAATAGACGGCGGAGATATAGAAGACCGTTTCGCTCGAGCCGTAGCAGGCACAGGCGCACCGCCCGATATAGCTGTCCGCGCCGTAGGTATTCAGGATCTCGGAGAGGAGCGCCGTCGCCCCGCTTCCCGAAAATGGCTTCATGAGGACGAGCTTTCCGATCTCGGGCGGGACGCCGAGGGCACGGAAGAGGGGAGCAAGCAGGGCGGTGAGCTGCGAGGAGAGTCCGCTCCGCTCAAAGAGTTCGGAGAGCATGAGAATCGCCGCGAGATAGGGGAAGACGGAGAGGATGAGCGGGACGGCTTCCTTGATCCCGTCCGTAAAACAGTCATAGAGCCGTACCCGCCGAAAGAGCGCATAGCCGAACAATAACAGAAAAAGGGCGGGAATGACGAGGGAGAAGTATCTCATCGCCGTTTCCGCCTGAGACGGTCTGAGAGCAACAGGAGCGTCGCGCCGAAGAGGGTCGTAAAGAGTGTGCAGAGCAGGGTGGGGAGCAGGATATCGGCGGGGGAGAGGGAGCCAGCGGCCGTTCGGAGGGCGAGCACGGTCGTCGGCAGGAGCTGGAGGCTCGTCGCATTGAGCACAAAGAGCATATCCGCGCCGAAACGGTTGTTTTCTTTGAGAAACCTGTCCGTCGCCTTGATGCCGAGGGGGGTCGGCGCCCCGGGGAGCCCCAAGAGGTTCGCGGAGAGATTACAGCTGGCAAGGAAGACAGCTTCCCTGTCATCGGTACGGAAGAGTTTTTTCGCCGCGGGGAAGAAGAGACGGGCGAGTTTATCGCTCAGCCCGCTCTTTTCAAGGACTTTGAAGAACCCCAGCCAGACGCAGTAGACGGAGAGAAGGGACAGAGAGAGCGCCGCCGCCTTCTCCGCCCCGCCGAGAAGGGCGGGCAGGAACCCGTCGGGGTCCGTAAAGAGAAAGACCGCCCCCGCCGCCGCAAAGATCGCCGCAAAGATCGCATTCATGCTCAATTGTATGCGCCTTCCGCGGCAGATATGACGCAAAGCCCCGCGGGGCCTCCGCGTCATCCTGCCCCTTCCCCCTCGCGTCATCCTGCCCCTTCCCCCTCGCGTCATCCTGCCCCGTGCTTCCTGCGTCATCCTGAACCCCCCGCAGGGGGGTGAAGGATCCCGAAGAACGAAGTCCGAACTCTTATCTTCGGGATTCTTCGCTACGCTCAGAATGACGCGCGGGGCGGTCGCTTCGCCCTCAGAATGACGCGCGGGGCAGATATGACGCAAAGAAAAACCCCTCCTGAAGGAGGGGGGTAGGGGGTGGGTAAGGGCCCATCCCTCCTCAGGAGACGACCTCGCCGCTTCTGTTGAGGGTCCCGTTCGTGCAGGTGATGACAAAATCACCGGTCTGAGTATCGTAATAATAAGGATCCAACTCAATACTCTTCCATTCCTCCATGGTTCCGTCGAAAACGATCTCCTCGAGCGATAAGCAGGCGCCGAAAGCGTACTGTGAGATCGACGTCAATTTGCCATGGATCGTGACCTTCTTAAGGTTGGAGCAATACATAAACGTGCCGAACCCGATCTCCGTCACGCTTGCGGGGAGCTCCATGCTCGTAAGATTTTGGAGTTCGCGGAACGCCCCGTCGACCGCCGTGACGCCGTCGGGGACTACACTGTAGTTGCACCCGTACAGCACGCTGTTGGTCTCCTTTTCGATGAGACAATTCTGCTCGCTGCGATAGACGGGATTGTCCTCTGCGACTTCGATATGTTCGATCCCGTCACAGGCCGCAAATACCTGATACCCGATCTCTGTCACGCTCTCGGGGATCGTGAGAGCCGTAATTCCGGCGCAGTAGCGGAACGCTTCATCGCCGATCGTCGTCACCGTGTTCGGGATCACAAGACCCTTCAGTTCCGCCTGACCGTAGAAAGCATCCTCCCTGATCACCGTCACGCCGCTCGGGATCTTGCTGTTCTTGCAGCCGCAGATCAAGGTGTTCGTCTCCTTCTCGATCAGACAATTCTCCTCGCTCCGATAGACGGTATTCTCTTCTGAGACCTTGATGAAATTGAGCTCGGTGCAATCATAGATCGCTCTGTCCTCGATCGAAGTCAGCGAGGCAGGGATGGTGAACCCCGTCAGCGCTTCACAGTCGTAGAAAGCATCTTGCCCGATCGCCGTCACAGCCTTCCCGTCATGCCCATAGGGGAATACGATGTCCCCGCTCGCCGTGCCGATGCCGACTACGGTATAGGTGTCCGTCTCCGTGTCGAGTTCATACTCGAGTCCGTCGGTGAACACCCACGCGTCGCCGCAGCCGCTGCATACATTTTCGACAGTAAAGGTGTGGACGTGCTGGGGATCCTCGCCCGTCGTGCCGCCGTTGCCGCCATTGCCGCCGTTTTCGTTGCCGTTGCCGCAGGCGGAGAGGCCGCACGCGAGGCAGAGCGCTGTCGCCGCCGAGAGGGCGGCAAGAAGTTTGTGTTTCATGTTACATCTTCTCCTTTTTGTTGATTTGCGGGCAAAAAATAAGGACGCCCCGATCCGGGGCGCCCGCTTCGAGTATCCCCGAATTGTTGCGACACAAAACTCTAACAGAACATATAGAAATAAGGATACACCGACGCCGTTGTATCTTGTTCTGTTAGTATTTGGTTGTGTCGCAGATTTATTCTACCACACGCAAAGAGAATTTGCAAGCGGATTGCCGTAAAATACATTTACTTTTGCCGAAAATTACGCTATAATGGGGGGCAAAGAGGTATTCTATGGCAGGGAAATATTACATTACGACACCCATTTACTACCCGAGCGGCAACTGGCACATCGGGCACTGTTACACGACGGTCATCTGCGACGCGCTCGCCCGCTTCCACAAGATGAAGGGGGAAGACGTCTACTTCCTCACGGGCACGGACGAACACGGCCAGAAGGTGGAGAAGGAGGCCTTAAAGCGCGGCATCACCCCCTTGGAGTTCATCGACCCGCTCGTCTCTCAGCTCAAGGATATGTGGCGGCTTCTGGATGTCGGCTACGACCGCTTCATCCGTACGACGGACGAGGATCACGTCAAATGTGTACAGCACATCTATCAGAAACTCTATGAGCGCGGGGATATCTACAAGGCCGAGTACGAGGGATATTACTGCACGCCCTGCGAGGCGTTCTGGACGGAGAGCCAGCTCAAAGGGGGGAAATGTCCCGACTGCGGCAGAGAGGTGACCAGACAGAAGGAGGAGAGCTATTTCTTCCGCCTCTCCAAGTATGCCCCGCGCATTCTGAAACTCTATGAGGACAACCCCGAGTTCCTGCAGCCGACTTCCCGCGTCAATGAGATGGTGAATAACTTCCTCAAGGCGGGACTTCAGGACCTGTCCGTCTCCCGTACGACGGTGAAGTGGGGGATCCCGCTCCCCTTCGATGAGAGGCATACGGCTTATGTCTGGATCGACGCGCTCTCCAACTATATCTCCGCCCTCGGCTACGGGACGGAGCACGACGAGCTCTATCAAAAGTACTGGGCGGCGGATCTGCACCTCGTGGGGAAGGAGATCGTCCGCTTCCACGCGATCATCTGGCCTGCGATCTTAATGGCGCTCGGCGAGCCCCTTCCGAAGCAGATCTACGGGCACGGGTGGCTGCTCATCGGCGGGGAGAAGCTCTCAAAATCCAAGGAAAACGCCCGCCCCGAGCTCACCGATCCCTATGAACTCGTCAAGCGGTACGGCGCCGACGCGGTCAGGTATTACCTGCTCCGCGAGATCCCGTTCGGCAGTGACGGGGAGTACACGACGGAGCGCTTTTTGCTCCGCGTGAACGCAGATCTTGCAAACGATCTCGGCAACCTCGTCTCCCGTACACAGGCGATGATCGTGCAGAACTTCGACGGTAAGATGCCCCCGCGCGGGGAGGCGGAGGGGCCCGACTCCGAGCTCATTGAAATGTGCGAAACGCTTTTCGAAAGGGTGGACGCGGACATGGGTGCCCTGAATGCGCCCGAGGCGCTCTCGGAAATCTTTGCGCTCGTCGCGCGGGCGAATAAATATATCGATGAAACGACGCCTTGGGTGCTCGCCAAGGACCCCGACAGAAGGGCGCGGCTCGGGGCAGTTCTCTATAACCTTGCCGAGGTTTGCAGGCTGTGCGCCGTCGCCCTCAAACCCTTCCTCACCGTCGCACCGGGGAAGATCCTTGCGAGCTTTTCGTGCGATACGAATGCAGGTTTTGAGGCGATGCGCTTCGGCGTGCTCGAAGCGGGAACGCCCGTCGAGAAGCTCCCGCCCCTCTTCCCCCGTATCGACATCAAAAAAGAACTCGCCGCGGTGACCCCCCACGGTCATCCTGAGCGTAGCGCGAAGCGCGAAGCCGAGGGATCCCCTCAAACGGAGTCCGCCTCCCACGGTCATCCTGAGCGCAGCGCGAAGCGCGAAGTCGAAGGATCCCCTCAAACGGAGTCCACTCCCCCTGCAGACGCGGCTACCACCCGCCCTCAATCCCCCCTCATCACCATTGACGATTTCTCAAAGGTCGAGCTCAAAATCGGCGAGGTCATCGCCTGTGAGCGGGTGGAAAAGTCCGATAAGCTCCTGCACGAGACGGTGAAGATCGGAGAAGAAGTCCGCTCGGTCGTCTCGGGGATCGCCAAATTCTATACCCCCGAGGAGATGGTGGGGAAGAAGGTCGTCGTCGTGACGAATCTGAAGCCCGTCAAGCTCCGCGGGGTCCTGTCCGAGGGCATGATCCTCTGCGCCGAGGACGGCGAGGGACGGCTGACCCTCATCTCGCCCGAGAAAATCATCGCGAGCGGGGCAAACGTCAGATGATCGACGTCCACGCCCACTTTGCGGAGGAGGGGTATGAGTTCCCCGCCGCGTGGGAGAACATCAAAGCGGCGGGGGTGAAGACGGTCATCCTCGCGGCGGACACTTTGGAGCACGCCGCATGGCACGCCGACTTTTGCGCTTCGCACGACGGTTGCTATTTTACGGTGGGCATCCACCCCGAATTTGCGTCTTCGTTTTCCAACGCTCATCCCGACCCCCACGGTCATCCTGCGTCCAACGCTCATCCCGCGTCCAACGGTCATCCTGAGCGCAGCGCGAAGCGCGAAGTCGAAGGATCCCCTCAAACGGAGTCCGCGTCCAACGCTCATCCAGCGTTTTCCCGCGTCATCCTGAACGAACGTGAAGGATCCCGAGGAACGGAGTCCGCCTCCAACGGTCATCCTGAGCGTAGCGCGAAGCGCGAAGTCGAAGGATCCCCTCAAACGGAGTCCGAACGTCATCTTCGGGATTCTTCGGCTTTGCCTCAGAATGACGCGGCGAGTGTGGTAGGGGAAGGGTTCCGCCCTCAATTCCTCGCCCTCGCCACTCATCCGAAATGCGTCGCTGTCGGTGAGATCGGGCTCGACTATCACTACGAAGGCGCCGACAAAGGGGCGCAGCGGGAACTGTTCGAGGCACAGCTCCGCCTCGCCGCGTCGCTCTCTTTGCCCGTGCAGATCCACTCCCGCGACGCCTGCGCGGACACCCTCGCCATCCTGCAAGCCAACCGCGACTGCCTCAAAGGCGGCTTTCTGATGCACTGCTATTCCTACGGCGCGGAGAATCTCGATGCCTTCCTTGCCCTCGGGGCGTATGTCTCCTTCGGCGGCGTCGTATGCTTCAAAAACGCCCGCCGTGCCGTCGAGGCGGCGGCGCTCTGCCCCATGGATCGGATCCTCTCCGAGACGGACAGCCCATACCTTTCCCCCTTCCGCGGAGAAAAAAACACCCCCGCCAATATCCCCGTCATCGTGGAAAAACTCGCTACGATCAAGGGCGTGACCTTAAATGAAATGCGGGACGCCATCCGTGCAAACGCCCGCGCCCTCTTTTCGAAACTTGTATGAAAGATACCTATACCTATCAGATCGGCGACAATTTATATCTCAACCTCACGAATCGCTGCTCCAACCGCTGCACCTTCTGCGTCAGGGAGGGCAAGGAGACATATGAGGGCTACCCCCTCTGGCTCAAGGGGGGAGAACCCGACAGGGAGACCGTTCTCCTCGAGCTCGGCGATCCCAAACGCTACCGTGAAATCGTCTTCTGCGGCTTCGGCGAACCCACCTGCCGCCTTGACGATCTCCTCTGGCTGTGCGACGAGATCCATAAAAAAGGGGGAAAGACCCGTCTCAACACCAACGGACACGGGTCAATCCTCGCGGGGCGCGACATCGCCCCCGACCTCAAGGGAAGGTTAGACGGCATCAACGTCTCCCTCAACGCCCCCGATGAGGCGGCATACAACGCCCTCTGCCGTCCCCTTGTCGGGAATGCCTTTTGCGGTATGATCGATTTTGCCAAGAAATGCAGAGAAAACGGGCTACGCGTGTGGTTTTCCGTCGTCGACTGTATCGGGGAAGAGAAGATCGCCCGTTGCAGGCAGATCGCGGATGAGGTCGGCATCCCCCTTCGCGTCCGTGAGACGATCGAATAAAAAAAGGAGCCTTTCGGCTCCAAATCTCTTTTGTGAGGAGGGCAGTTCCCTCCTTGTTATTTTGTGAAGGCGGGCGCGCCCGATGTGAGGAAATGTATGGAAGGATCTGCTGAAATTCTCAAAAAGTACGGATTCACGTTCAAAAAACAGTTCGGACAGAACTTTATCACGGATATGAACCTGCTCGATGCGATCGTGAAGGACGCAGGGGTCGACAAGACCACGGCCGTGCTCGAGATCGGAACGGGCGCGGGAACGCTCACCCGTGCGCTCTCCGCGGCGGCGGCAAGCGTGCTCTCCTATGAGATCGACAGGACCCTTCAGCCCGTGCTCGCCGAGACGCTCGCGGGGTGCGACAATGCAGAGGTCGTGTTCGGCGATTTCATGAAGGAAGACCTCAGAAAGATCGAGGAGGAGCTCGGGGACTACATCGTCTGCGCCAATCTGCCCTATTATGTGACGACGCCCGTCGTCTTGAGGTTTATCGAAGAGGCGGAGCGCTGCCGCGGCATTACCGTCATGGTACAGGAGGAGGTCGCCGCCCGCTTTTCGGCAAAGGAGAACACGCCCGCATATGGCGCCGTGACCGCCGCGATCGCACGGCGGGGGACCTGCCGCGTGGTCAGGAAGATCCCGCGGACCCTCTTTACCCCCCGTCCGAACGTGGATTCTGCGCTCGTCCGTATCGATTTTGAGGGCGGATTCGAGGTGAAGAGCGCGCGGGCATTCCGCGAGACGGTGAAAATCGCCTTCTCTTCGCGGAGAAAGACGCTGGAAAACAACCTGATGAACGCGCTGCACATCCCCCGTGACCGCGCAAAAGAGCTTCTGCGTCTCGCCGACATTCCCGACGGCGTCCGCGGCGAGACCCTCTCCCCCCGTCAACTCGGCGCCCTCAGCGACATCCTCGCCGTGTCATTTTGGGACTGAATTCTTCAAATTACCCTTCTTGCCGCGAGGAAATATGCCCAACGGGCGGGGGAGATTTGCTCCACCTTGGCAAAGTCCGAGGCGGTGTGCAGGATGTAGTTATCCCCGAGGTAGAGCGCGACGTGCCCGACCCGCTCGATCCCCGTCCTGTTGCATCGGGAGGCATTCGTGAAGAACATCAGATCCCCCCGTCTCAGCTCCTCGCGCGGGACGGCTTCCCCCTGCAGGATCTGCGTGCGGGTGGTGACGTCGAGCTCCACCCCTGCGCCGCGGTAGAAAATGTACTGCATGAGGGAGGAGCAATCGAACGCCTCCGCCGTGAATCCCTTCATGAAATGTCCCTTGCCGTCGGTGAGCCGAACCGCCCCGAAGACATACGGCGTGCCGAGCAGATCCAGCCCCTCTTCAATGACCCGCTCAACGATTTCCTCGCCACGGTTCATGGACATGGTACCCGCAAATTCCGTCTTGCCGCTCACGAAAGCCGTCTTTCCGCGGTAACGCGTCCTCAGCCAGCCGCCCTCCGCGCCGTCGTAGCGCAGGAGGATATTTTTTTGCGCCTGCCCCAAAGAGGGGTATTCCGTCCCCGCGCCCGTACGGATATTCAGTCCGTCCGTCCTGACGAGGATATATTCCGCTCTCTCGGGTTCGGGGTCGGGCAGGGGCGCCTCCTCGGGCGGGAGCTCTGTCTGCGGCGCGTATTCTTCGACCGTCTCGGGCGGTAAAACTTCCCCGCTGCCCTCGGGGATGGGAGCGGGCTTGCCGCAAGCGGCGAGACCGAGGACGCAGATCATACCGAGCAGCACAGCAGATTTTTTCATAATCTCCTCCTTGGTTCTTTTTCTTCATCATACCATGCCGAAAAATGTCGTGCAAGGGTTTTATACAGGTGAAAAAACGGGAAAGGTGGAGAAAAATCCCTATTTCTGTTGATATTTTCCAAAAATGTGCTATAATACAAAGAAAGGAGGGCAGTATGATCTTCAAAAGTTTCGACGGAAAGGAAATATATGTGCACGAGTGGCTGGACGTCAGACAGCCGAAAGCGGTCGTCCAGATCGTCCACGGCATGACCGAGCACGGCGCCCGTTACGACGCCTTTGCCCGTTTTCTGAATGAGAGGGGATATCTCGTCGTCGCCGACGACCACCGCGGGCACGGGGAGACCGACCGCGCGAGCCTCGGCTACTGCAAGGGGGATATGTTCTTCGATACCCTCCGCGACGAGGCAGAGCTCACGAAATTCTATAAAAAGATGTACCCGACGCTCAGATATTTCATCTTCGGGTTCTCTTACGGCTCCTTCCTGACGCAGCGGTATCTCTCCGACTACGGCGACCTTGTCGATGGCGCGGTCATCGGTGGGAGCAACTATAAAAAGGACTTCGAAGTCTACCTCGGCTCCTTCGTCGCCCATCTCGGCGGGGAAAAGAAGAAGGCAAAGCTCATCGAGAAGCTCTCCTTCGGGGCATATTCCAAGAAATTCAAGGACGGGCAGTGGCTCTCCGCCGACCCCGAAAATAATCGGATATATGCAGAGGACCCGCTCTCGGGGTTCACCTGCTCCAACCGCTTCTACCGTGACTTCTTTAAGGGGTTGAAATCGCTCTATACCAAGAAATACATCGCGGGGCTCCCCAAAAAACTGCCCGTGCTCCTCGTCTCGGGCAAGGAAGACGCCGTGGGCGATCTCGGCGAGGGGGTCAAAAAACTGCACCGCTTCTATACGGAGAGGGCGGGCATGGAGAACGTCTCGCTCGTGCTCTTTGACGGCAGCCGCCATGAGTTCCTCAACGAGCGTGAGGACCGCGAAAAGAAGTGGGGGACCCTTTTGAACTTCTTTGAGGAAAATACATTGTAACTTGTAAAACTTACCCCCGCTGCCTTTCGCCGCGGGGGTTTTGATTGATTGGGGGGCCTCGGCTCCCCGTGAGGGCGGCGGGAGCGGGGGCGGCGTCATCCCCCTTTTCACCGCGTCCTACGGTCATCCTGAGCCGCGCCCTACGGTCATCCTGAGCCACGTCTTACGGTCATCCTGAGCGGAGCGCGAAGCGCGGAGTCGAAGGATCCCGAAGAACGAAGTCCGAAATCCCCTCCTCAGCCACGCGAAGCGTGACAGCTCCCCCCGAGGGGGGAGCTTTGTCGGATTTCGTTTGAGGGGATCCTTACTTCGCGGCAAAGCCGCTCGTGTCGCGCTTCGTGCAATAGAACGCGCGCGGGGCGAAACTTACAATTCGGACTTCGTAATGCTCACTGTCTCAGGATGACGCGGTAGTCCCTACGGGGGTTACTTCGCGGCAAAGCCGCTCGTGCCGCGCTTGGTGCAATAGAACGCGCGCGGGGCAGGATGACCTGTTTGGCCTTGTTTACAAGGCCAAACAGGTCAATTCGTCAACAAGAACATTGCGAGGAAGAGGGCGGCGACGATCCATGTGACAATGGAGATCTCGCGGACCTTTCCCGTGCAGAGTTTTACGAGTACGCAGGAGATGATCCCCACGCCGATGCCGCTCGTGATGGAGTAGCCGAACGCCATGACGGTAATGGTCAAAAAGGCGGGGAGCGCGGCGGCGGGGTCTGCCCAGTCGATGTCCTTCACGGACGACATCATGAGGACGCCCACCCAGATGAGCGCGGCGGAAGTTGCCGCGGAGGGGATGAGTTTGGCAATGGGGGAGAGGAACATCGCGACGATAAAGCACAGCCCCGTCACGAGGGAGGTGAACCCCGTCTTCCCGCCCGCGACGACGCCCGAGGAAGATTCCACATAGGTCGCCACGGTGGAAGCGCCGAGTACCGCGCCGCCGACGGTCGCAACCGCGTTGGACATCAGGCAGGTGCCGAGACGGACGGGATCGCCGTGTTCATCGAGAAGGTCCCCTTTCGAGCACGCCCCATACAGCGTGCCGAGGGTATCGAACATATCCACCATGCACAGCGACAGGGCGGCGGTGACGATGAGAAGGGCGAGCGCGCCCGCGCCGTTTTCCGCAAGATAATCCCCGAAATCGACAAATCCGTGGATAAAGACCTGCCCGACGGACTCCCTTCCCCATTCACCGAAGGCACGGAAGGGGCTTTCGAACCCGCTCGCAATCCCCGTGAATACCGCCTTGCAGCCTTCATCCCAGATACAGCCCAGCCCGATGAGGGCGTAATAGAGCCCCGCCGCGCCGAGCATACCCCAGAGAATGGAGCCTTTGACGTTCTTTTTGGAGAGGACCGCGATCGCGATGACGCCGATGAGGGCGACAAACGCGCCGATGACATTTTGATAGACAAATCCGTCGCTCAGCACGTTAAAGGAAGCAAAACCGATGCTTCCCTCGTGCATTTTGACGATGCCCGCGTTGTTGAAGCCGATGAAGGCGATGAACATCCCGATGCCGACGGGGAGCACCGTCTTGACTTCTTTCGGTATTGCCTCGAGGATCTTTTTCCTCGCCCCCGTCGCGGTGAGAAGGACAAAGAGCGCGCCGTCGAGGAGCACGAAGACCATCGCGTTCGCATAGGTGAGCCCCATGCCGCTGCCGAGGAGGGTCCCCGTGATATACGCCGTCGCCCCGAGCCCCGACGCCTGTGCGAGCGGCATTCTGGCGATGAATGCCATACAGAGCGTTCCCACGATCGCCCCGAGCGCCGTTGCGATGTACACCGCGCCGAAGGAGACATAGGGATATGCACCGTTGACCTCATACATCCCGGGGACGACGAGGAGGGCATACACCATCGCCATAAAGGTCGTGAGCCCCGCGATGATCTCCGTACGGAAGGATGACCCGCTCGCGGAGATCTTGAAGAAGCCGTCGATCTTGCCGAGGAAGCCCTTACGGGGCGGAGCGGGCGGCTCGGGCGCCGTGACGCTCTCTTGGTTGAGATTTTGTTCTTCCATTTTGACTCCCTTTGTTTGAAATGCTCTTTATTGTAACAAATTTTTCATGGAAAATCAATATAAAGCCGAAAAAAACTTTCGGATTTTTCATTCCGCGCCCTACGGTCATCCCGCCCCGCGCCCTGCGGCCATCCTGTCACTCTTTTACGGTCATCCTGAGCGGAGCGCGAAGCGCGGAGTCGAAGGATCCCAAAGAACGAAGTCCGGACTTTCATCCTCGGGATTCTTACTTCGCGGCAAGGCCGCTCGTGCCGCGCTTGGTGCAATAGAACGCGCGCGGGGCAGAATGACGCGGCAACCCTTGCCGTTCCCCCAAAAAAACGCCCTCCGGACGGAGGGCGCATTGTCAGTTGACTGTCTTCGGGTTGAAGTTGATGGTGTACTGGGCGGGGCCGCGGTCGTCGGGGAAGAGCGTCGCGCCCGAGACGGCGGGCAATACGATGGGGGCGATGAGCGCATCTGCCGTGAGATTGGTGACCGCCGCGCGGAGATAGGGGAACATCGTCTCCGTCGCATTGACGGCAAAGATGCGTCTGTCCTCATCCGTATTCATATTCCTGACCTCGAACACGCCGACAAAACGGACGTGCAGATCGAAGGGTTTGGGTGCCTCCTCGGTGGATTCGATCTTGCATTCGAGGGAGACGATGTGAATGAGCGGGTTCTCCTTGACGCCCTGAATGCGGCGGGAGAAGAGGGGCTTGATCTCGAAGCGGGTGTTGGGCTCCGCCTTGATGCGGTTCATTTTGAAAGCGAGTTCATCCGCCTGTAAACTTTTCATGGAGTATTCGATCATAATGATTCACCTCTGATTGATGTCTATCCTTATTGTACCAATTTTTTCCGCAAATGTCAACACTTTCTCGCGATCTCTGTGTTGGATTCCTCTTCCCCGCACCCCTTGGCGCCCCTTTCAGGGGAGCCGGCGCCGAAGGCGCCTGAGGGGTTCCCCCGCGTCATCCCGCCCCGCGCCTCTGCGTCATCCTGAGGGAGCGAAGCGACCGAAGGACCTGCCCCGCGCGCGTTCTATTGCACCAAGCGCGGCACGAGCGGCCTTGCCGCGAAGTAAGGATCCCGAAGAACGGAGTCCGAACTTTGATCCTCGGGATCCTTCACCCCCCTGCGGGGGTTCAGGATGACGCGGAGGTCAGGTTCAGGATGACGCGGAGGGCGGGTTCAGGATGACCCTGAACACGCCTCGGGATCGCGCAAAGGAGCGGGCCGAGGCGGGGTTTTGGGGGTTTCGGGCAAAATTCCGCCATTTTCGGAAAAAAATTCCGATAAAGACTTGTTTTTTTCGGGCATATCGTGTATAATTGCATTTGGCTAAATCCGATAAAATCAGGAGGAATCAAATTCAATGGCAAAGAAGTACTGTTATCTTTTCACAGAAGGAAACGCGAATATGCGCGAACTTCTCGGCGGCAAGGGCGCAAACCTCGCCGAAATGACCAACATCGGCCTTCCCGTCCCGCAGGGCTTCACGATCTCCACAGAGGCGTGCACCCAGTATTATGAAGACGGCAGGCAGATCAACGATGATATCCGCGCAGAGATCATGGAATACATCGACAAGATGGAACACATCACCGGCAAGAAGTTCGGCGATAAGGAAAATCCTCTCCTTGTCTCCGTCCGTTCGGGTGCAAGAGCATCCATGCCCGGCATGATGGATACCATTCTCAACCTCGGCCTCAATGAGGAAGTCGTGGAAGTCATCGCGAGAAAATCAGGCAACCCCCGCTGGGCGTGGGACTGCTACAGAAGATTTATCCAGATGTTCTCCGACGTCGTCATGGAAGTCGGCAAGAAATATTTCGAGAAGCTCATTGACGAGATGAAGGCCGCAAAGGGCGTCAAGCAGGATGTCGAGCTCAGCGCAGAAGATCTCAAGACCCTCGCCAACCAGTTCAAGGCGGAGTATAAGTCCAAGATCGGCAAGGATTTCCCCTCCGATCCCAAGGAACAGCTCTTCGAGGCGATCAAGGCCGTCTTCCGTTCGTGGGACAACCCCCGCGCGAACGTCTACCGTATGGACCACGACATCCCTTACAGCTGGGGTACCGCGGTCAACGTGCAGATGATGGCATTCGGCAACATGGGCGACAACTGCGGCACGGGCGTTGCATTCACCCGTAACCCCGCGACGGGCGAAAAGGGCCTCATGGGCGAGTTCCTCACCAATGCACAGGGCGAGGACGTCGTCGCAGGCGTCCGTACGCCTATGCCCATCGCCGAGATGGCACGCGTCTTCCCGAAGGTTTATGAGCAATTTCAGGAGGTCTGCAAGATCCTCGAGAACCACTACCGCGATATGCAGGATATGGAGTTCACCGTCGAGAACGAGAAGCTCTATATGCTCCAGACCCGTAACGGCAAGCGTACGGCGGCGGCGGCGATTAAGATCGCGTGCGACCTCATCGACGAGGGCATGATCACCGAGCAGGAAGCGCTCATGCAGATCGATGCGAAGTCCCTCGATATGCTGCTCCATCCCCAGTTCGATCCCAAGGCTCTTGCAGAGGCGGACAAGAAGGACGTCGTCGGCAAGGGTATCGCCGCTTCCCCCGGCGCCGCGGCAGGCACGATCGTCTTCACCGCAGAGGACGCCGTCAAGGAAGGCAAACAGGGCAAGAAGGTCGTCCTCGTCAGACTCGAGACCTCTCCCGAGGACATCGAGGGCATGAAGTATGCACAGGGCATCCTCACCGTCCGCGGCGGACAGACCTCCCACGCGGCAGTCGTTGCCCGCGGCATGGGGACCTGCTGTGTCTCCGGTTGCGGCGACATCAAGATGGATGAAGAGAACAAGTGCTTCACCCTCGGCGGCAAGACCTATCACGAGGGCGACGGCATCTCCCTCGACGGCTCCACGGGTAAGATCTACGATTGCATCATCCCCACCGTCCCCGCAGACCCCAACAGCGGCTACTTCGGCAGGATCATGGAGCTCGCCGACAAATACAAGGCGCTCAAAGTCCGTACGAATGCAGATACGCCCAAGGACGCGAAACAGGCGGCGGCGTTCGGCGCGCAGGGCATCGGCCTCTGCCGTACCGAGCATATGTTCTTCGATCCCGCGAGGATCGGCGCGTTCCGTGAAATGATCTGCGCCGACACCGTGGAGGAGAGAGAGAAGGCGCTCGCCAAGATCGAGCCCATGCAGCAGGCAGACTTCGAAGGTCTCTTCGAGGCGCTCGGCGGCAACCCCGTCACCATCCGTTTCCTCGACCCGCCGCTCCATGAGTTCGTTCCCACCGAAGAGGCGGACATCGAGGCCCTCGCAAAGGCACAGAAGAAGACCGTTGCACAGATCAAGCAGATCATCGCCGATCTCCACGAGTTCAACCCGATGATGGGCCACCGCGGCTGCAGACTTTGCGTCACCTATCCCGAGATCGCCGTCATGCAGACGAAGGCGATCATGAAGGCCGCCATCGCCGTTGCAAAGCGCCATAAGGACTGGAAACTCGTTCCCGAGATCATGATCCCGCTCACGGGCGAAGTCAAGGAATTCAAGTTCGTCAAGGACATCGTCGTCAAGACGGCGGAAGAGGTCATCAAGAGCAAACACAAGAAGATCAAGTACGAAGTGGGTACGATGATCGAGATCCCCCGCGCGGCGCTCACCGCAGACGCGATCGCAAAAGAGGCGGATTTCTTCTGCTTCGGCACCAACGACCTCACCCAGATGACCTTCGGCTTCTCGCGTGACGACGCAGGCAAGTTCCTTCCCGCATACTATGCGACGAAGATCTACGAGAGCGATCCGTTCGCACGTCTCGATACGACGGGCGTCGGCCAGCTCATGGAGATGGCAACCAAGAAGGGCAAGAAGGCAAACAAGAAGCTGCACGTCGGCATCTGCGGCGAGCACGGCGGAGATCCTTCCTCCATCGAGTTCTGCCACGCGATCGGACTCAACTATGTCTCCTGCTCGCCTTACCGCGTCCCGATCGCGCGTCTTGCAGCCGCTCAAGCGAATATCAAGAATCCGAGAAAGTAAGCTCACAGGATATGAAAAAGACACCCGTCGGGTGTCTTTTTTCTTGCTTGATATTCTTGCCAAGACGTGCTATAACAGTTATGCGACATTATTAAAAATCGGTTTCTGAAAATAGGGCGGCGATCCGCACACCCTGACAGGCGGCAAAAAAATTCCCCGCCGTGGGGCGGGGAACGTTTCTCAGGAACTGATCGAGGTCAAGGGGGAGAGATATTTATAGGTCCTGTCCGCGATGAGGTCTGCGAAGACGTTCTGGCAGAAGCTATAAATAAGATCCTCCGACAGCGGCTCGCTCTCCTGCACGATGCAGAGATAGCCGTCCGTACGGATGTATGCCTTGAAGGCGAAGACCTGTTCATTGAAATCGTTGATGAGTTTCAATGTCGTGGGGTTGATGCCGAGTTTGTCAAAGACGAACACATAAGCGGCGATCCCCGAGTTGTAAAAACTGACATCGAGGAAGATGTCGTCGTCATGTCCCTTGAGGTTGACGTTGCGGCTGGTTACTCTGACTTTTTCAGCGGTCTCTTCGTAACTTACGACGAGGTTCAGGCCGGAGAAAAATCTCTCGAGCTCTCTACGGGCTTTTTTCAGATCCATAAGATCCTCCTTGAAAATTTTTATTAAATAAAGTATAACATAAAAAATCATAGCTGTCAAGATGTGCAGACAAATCCGTCGGAGAAATTTTTCGCTCGTCCGTCGGCGGCAATTCGGGGTTGACAAACGGCGTACGGTGTGATATAATCAACAAGAAATCAAAAACAAGGAGATTAAATATGAAAGATTTTGACTTGCTCTGCAAAGAGTTTGAAAAGATGGACGGCGCCTCCTATGCCGCCCTGCTCGCCGAGAAATCGGTAAAACTGCTGCCCATACTCTCTGTCATCAGTGCGGACGGCATAGACGGCTCTGCGCTGTTTGCGAGCTTCATCCTCGGCGCGATCGCCGCGGACGGGAAGCTGTCGAAGGAGGAGTACACGGTCCTGAGCCCCTCTCTCCATGCATTTTTCGGGGACGGGATCGATTTTGAGACCTGCAAGGCAGTGGTCAAGCAGCTGCATTCGGAGTCCCGCGCGCTGAAGAATTCCATCGATCTCATCGTGGACGCGCTCGGGAATATCTCCGAGGACCTCAAGGACGACATCATCCTCGTCTGCCTCATGGTCTGCGCGGTCGACGGGAAGGTCTCCATGCAGGAGAAGCGCTGGATCAAGCAGCTCATCAAGTAACGATTCAGTACGGTTTATCTGAAAAGCAACGGCCCGCCGTCTCCACGGCGAGCCGTTTTGTTTTTGTGTGTGAAGTTGCCCTTGGGGGTTGTCTTGGCGCCCCCTTGAGGGGGATCCTTCGATCGCTACGCTCCTCAGGATGACGCCAATAGAACGCGCGACTGAGGGGGAAAGGCTCCTCCTAAGGAGGAGCTGTCGAACGTAGTGAGACTGAGGTGGGCAATGTTCTAAAATAATGTGCCTTAGGCGCGCGCTTCCGCCGCCCCGCGCGCGTTCTATTGCACGAAGCGCGGCACGAGCCCGTCAGGGCGAAGTAGGGCGACTCAATTTGCCGAACCCCTTCGGCTTAATGTCTTCT
>CANQLW010000032.1 GCA_947624805.1 uncultured Clostridia bacterium
TGCCTTAGGCGGAATTCACTTCCGCCGTGGGCGACTCAATTTGGTACCCTACGGGAACCACAATGTCGGGGAGAGCGTCCGCGACGGTGACTCAATATCCCAGAGGGTGACATTCCTCGCTTGTATTTGTTTTGAAGCACGCGCCCGAAGGAGCGCGGACGATAAAACAAATCAAGCGAAATCCTCACAAAACGTATTTCTTCAAATTCCTGTCCCGTGTCATGTTTTTGAGATGTTCCTCGACATAGCTCCTGTTGATCTCGACGGGCACGACGGGATAATCGCCGCCACCCGCATTGAAGGAGATATCCTCGAGTAAGTTCTCCATGACCGTATGCAATCTTCTCGCGCCGATGTCCTCGCTCGTCAGATTGATCTCCTCGGAGATCTCCGCGATCGCTTCGATAGCGTCGGGCGTGAACTTGAGGTCGATATTATCCACGGCGAGAAGGACTGCGTACTGCTGGGTGAGCGAGTGCTCCGTACCCGTCAGGATCTGGACAAAATCCTCTTTTGTGAGCGATTTCAGCTCCACCGAGACGGGGAAACGGCCCTGAAGTTCGGGGATGAGGTCCTCGACACGGGAGACATGGAAGGCGCCCGCCGCGATGAAGAGGATATAGTCCGTCTTGACCGCGCCGTACTTGGTCATGACGGTCGTCCCCTCGACGATGGGAAGAATATCGCGCTGGACCCCTTCACGGGAGACGTCGATGTTGCCGCTCTCCTTACCGGCGATCTTGTCGATCTCGTCGATGAAGATGATGCCGTCGTTCTCGGCACGGCGGAGGGCTTCATCCTTGACGGCGTCCTCGTCGATGAGCTTCTCGCTCTCCTCGGCGATAAAGAGCTGCATCGCCTCTTTGACGGTGAGTTTCCGCTTCTTTCGCTTTGTCGGGAGCATCTCGCCGAAGATGGAGCCGAGGTTGATTGCGGCGCCCCCGGGCATGAGCTCCATGCTCTTGGGCTCGTCCCTGACGTCCGCCTCGATGACGAGGCCGTCGAACACGCCTTTGCGGAGGGAATCGAGAAGGTTCGCCTCGAAGGCTTCGCGGGCGGTCTCGCCGCGGTCGGCCTTTTTGAGCTCGGCGAGGAGCTTGACCATCTTCTTTTCGGCGGCATCCGTCGCTTTCAGGCGCACCTCTGCGGATTTTTCATCCTTGACGAGGCGGTAAGCGCACTCCACGAGATCGCGGACCATGCCCTCGACGTCCTTGCCGACATAGCCGACTTCGGTGTATTTCGTCGCTTCCACCTTGACGAAGGGCGCCTTGACCAGCTTTGCGAGCCGCCGTGCAATTTCCGTCTTGCCGACCCCCGTGGGACCCTTCATGATGATGTTTTTGGGGGTGATCTCCTCACGGAGTTCGGGGGAGAGCTGCGCCCTTCTGTAACGGTTGCGGAGGGCGATGGCAACGGCCTTTTTCGCCTCCTCCTGCCCGATGATATGCCTATTGAGTTCGTTTACGATCTGTTTGGGTGATAAATTCATATTTAACTCCTGTTTGTAATTTTGACTGCTGCGGAGCAGACACCCCCCACCCTACCCTCCCCCCGCAAAGCGGGGGGAGGCGCCGCGGAGGCCCTACTTCCGCCCGCGGAGGCCCAAAGGGCGGGACCCCGCCTTCCGCCCGCCCCCTTCCTAAGGGGGCGGGGTAGGGGTGGGGGTTTACTCTCCTTTCCGCTCGCCGAGGCCCAAGGGCGGGGCCCCTACTTTCCGCCCGCCCCCTTCCTAAGGGGGCGGGGTAGGGGTGGGGGTTTACTCTCCTTCCGCCGAAAACAAATGATTCCAGATGTCCTCGCAGACGCCCTCGAAATTCGCATTGACCTCTTTGTCGGAATAGCGTAGCACGGTATATCCAAGCGAAACAAGAAAAGCATCCCGTTTTTTATCGTATTCCTCACCCTCTTCCTCGTAGTGCTGTGAACCGTCCAGCTCGATGATCAGTTTTTTTGAGGAACAACAGAAGTCTACGATATAGTGTCCGATGATTTTTTGCCGCTTGAAACGTATTGGCAACTTGCAAAGAAATTCATACCACAAATGCCGCTCTTCATCGGTTTGATTTTTCCTCAATGCCTTGGCGTTTGCCACAAGCGATGGGTTATGGATCTTTCGTGACATAGCGTAATTCCTTTCACCCCCCACCCTACCCTCCCCCCGCAAAGCGGGGGGAGGCGCCGCGGGGCCCCTACTTTCGGGCCGCCGAGGCCCAAGGGGCGGGGCCCCTACTTTCCGCCCGCCCCCTTCCTAAGGGGGCGGGGTAGGGGTTTACTTTCCTTCGATGCAGTTATATGCTCCACCTGCAAGGTGCGCCAAGGGAACCCCTCAGTCGCCTTCGGCGCCAGCTCCCCTGAAAGGGGAGCCAAGTAGCTAAAAAACCGAAGTTTGAGTGCATAGATGCGAGCAAGACAAGGAATGCGCGGCTTCCCTGCAGGGAGCGTACTTTGACGTACGTGACCAAAGGGAAATGCAAACATGACGCCGTATTGCGACGCAGATATGCGCTCAAACCGTCTCGCAGATGATGTGGTCGTTCGTATAAACACATATCTCCGAGGCGATTTTGAGGGATTTGCGGGCGATCTCCTCGGCGGAGAAGTCGGTGTTCTGGGCGAGGGCGCGGGCGGCGGCGAGGGCGTAATTTCCCCCGCTCCCGATCGCACAGATGCCCTCGTCGGGCTCGATGACCTCTCCCGTGCCCGATAAAATGAGCAGAGTGTCTTTGTCCGCCGTGATCATCATCGCATCCAGCTTTCTGCCGATCTTGTCGCTTCTCCAAAGGTCGGCGAGCTCGACCGCAGATCTCATGAGGTTGCCCGCGAACTTGTTGAGCATCCCCTCAAAGCGTTCGGAGAGGGAGAAGGCGTCCGTCACGCTTCCCGCAAAGCCTAAAATCACCTTGCCGCCGTAGATCCTTCTCACCTTGATCGCCGTATTTTTGAAAACCACGCTCTCGCCCATGGTGACCTGTCCGTCCCCGGCGATCGCCGTCACGCCGTCCTTTTTGACGGCGCAGATCGTCGTTCCGCGAAATTCCATACTATCTCCTTCCATTCGTTTTTCTTTTTTTTACCCCATCCCGCCGCCTTTGAAACAGGGGATCAGAGTCCGATCTCTTTTTTCCATGCCTCGACCGCCGATAAAGACCGCTCGGCAAGGAGACGCCGCTTTTGCTTCTTGTCCCTGATTTCCCCGAAGCCATCCGCGAGCACGCCGTAATTGGCGTTCATGGGCTGGAAATCACGGTTCGGCGTTGCAATATACCTCGAAAGCGCCCCCATGACCGTCTCCTGAGGGGGGACAACGGACTCCTTTCCGCCCAGTTTTCTCCACATATGGACGCCCGCGAGGAGCCCCGAGGCTGCGCTCTCGACATACCCCTCGACCCCCGTCATCTGCCCCGCGAAGAAGAGCATCGGCTGCGTCTTCACCGAATAGTCGGCGGAGAGGATCTCGGGCGATTGCAGATATGTATTGCGGTGCATGACGCCGTAGCGCAGAAATTCCGCATTTTTCAGGGCGGGAATGATCGAAAACACCCGTTTCTGTTCCCCGAACTTCAGATTTGTCTGGCAGCCGACGAGATTATAGCTTGTCCCCGCCCCGTTCTCCTTTCTCAGCTGCAGCACGGCATAGGGACGGGTGCCGTCCGAAAGGGTGAGCCCCACGGGCTTGAACGTCCCGAATCGGAGAGTATCCTTGCCGCGGGCCGCCATGACCTCGACGGGCATACAGCCCTCGAAGATCTCCCCCTTTTCAAATTCATGCAGCTGTGCCCGCTCCGCCGAGACGAGCTCTGAGACGAACAATTCGTATTCCTCTTTCGTGAGCGGACAGTTGAGATAATCCCCCGTGCCCCTGCCGTAGCGGTCCTGTGTGAAAGTTTTTGAAAGATCCACGCTGTCCGCGGCGACGATGGGAGCAGAGGCGTCGAAAAAGTGCAATCCTCCGCCGAATAACTTCCCGATGCTCTCCGAAAGCGCGTCCGAAGTGAGCGGTCCCGTCGCGACGATCCCCTCATCGGGGAGCTCCGTTACTTCCTCTGCTCGGATATGCACATTTTTGAGCGAGCGCAAGGCGTTCGTGACGAGAGAAGAAAACTTCTCCCTGTCCACGGCGAGCGCGCCCCCCGCGGGGACACGGCTTTCCTCCGCCGCCGCCATGGTGACGGAGCCGAGCCGCCGCATCTCCTCTTTGAGCAGTCCGCAGGCGTTGCCGTAGACGTCGTCGCTCTTCAGAGAATTGGAACAGACGAGCTCGCAGAGGTCCTTGCTTGTATGGGCGGGAGAAAATTTGAGGGGCTTCATGTCGATCAGCTCGACTTCAGCCCCGTGCGTTCCGAGAAAATACGCAGCCTCGCATCCCGCGAGTCCCGCGCCGATGATCCGTATCATTCCTTTGCGTCCGAATCCTTCCGTTTGTATGTGCAGCTCTTATTGGCGCATTTGACGCCGCGGGCAGTCCTGACGAGCGCCCCGCCGCACTGCGGGCACTTCTCCCCCGTCGGCATATCCCAGCTCATGAACTTGCATTCGGGATAGCCGCTGCAACCGTAATATGTCTTCCCCGTGCGGGAACGGAGCTTCTTTGTGGGCTTGCCGCAATCGGGGCAGACGCCTTCGAGCACGTCCTCTTCCTTCTTTTCGCCGAAGGGCATCGTGGATCTGCAGGCGGGATAATTGGGGCAGGCGAGGAATTTGCCGTACCGTCCCGTCTTGACGACCATCATCTGCCCGCACTTGGGGCAGGGGACCTCGGAGACCTCCGCCGCCGTCTCGGAGACGATGTTCGAGCAGGCGGGATAGCCGCTGCAGGCGAGATATGTGCCGTATTTTCCCTGTTTTCTGACCATGGGACGGCCGCACTTCTCGCAGAGAATCTCCGTCATCTCGTCGCCGTCCGTGGAGGCGTGGCGGAGCTGTTCCTCAAAGGGGGGATAGAACTCCCCGATGATGGAGCGCCAGTCCTTGCCGCCGTCCTCGATCTCGTCGAGCCGCTCCTCCATCGCCGCCGTGAACCCGACGTCCATGATGTCCTTGAAATAGTGGACGAGCATATCGGTGATGCGGTAGGCGATCTCCGTGGGCTTCATGTATTTCCCTTCCTTCTCGACATAATTGCGCTTGCCGAGGACGGAGATGATGGAAGCATACGTCGAGGGACGGCCGATGCCCTTGTCCTCCATCGCCTTGACGAGAGAAGCGTCCGTATAGCGGACGGGGGGTTTGGTGAATTTCTGTTCGGGCTTGACGGAAAGCGGCGTGAGAGGATCGCCGTCCGAGAGCGGGGGCAGAAGACCCTTGCTCTCCTCTTCGTCCTCCTTCTTCACTTCCTGATAGGCGACGGTGAATCCCGCAAAGCGCAGCGCCTTGCCGCTCGCCTTGAGCGTATAGACGCCGTTGAGGATGTCCGCCTGCATGGAATCGTACAGCGCTTCCGCCATCTGCGAGGCGATGAAGCGTTCATAGATGAGCTTATAGACGCTGTAATGCTTCTTATCGAGCAATTTCTTGACGGACTCGGGCGTGCGGGAGAGATCGATGGGACGGATCGCCTCGTGTGCATCCTGAGCGCCCTTTTTGGAGGCGTAGAAATTGGGCTTTGCGGGAAGATATTCCTTGCCGTACCGGCCGGCGATATACTCCCTTGCCGCCGCCTGTGCCTCTGCGGAGACACGGGTGGAGTCCGTACGGATATAGGTGACGAATGCGACGTGCCCCTCCCCCTCGAGGTCCATACCCTCATAGAGATGCTGTGCCATGAGCATGGTCTCGGGCGCGGAGAGCCCTAATTTATTGGAGGCGTCCTGCTGGAGGGTGGATGTGGTAAAGGGTGCGGGCGCGTGCGAGCGCGCGACGGTGGATTTGACGGCGCCGACCGAATACTGCCCCGCGGCGAGCGCGGCAAGGACGGCGTCTGCCTTCGCCTGATCCCTGATCTTGAGCTTCTTCCCGCCCTCCTTCTCGAGCACGGCGCGGAACGGGGCGTGCTTTTTGCCCGTGTCCTGCAACTCGCAGGTGATTGTCCAGTATTCCTCGGGGACGAACGCGGAGATCTCCCGTTCCCTGTCCACGACGAGACGGAGGGCGACGGACTGGACACGTCCCGCCGAGAGCCCGTTGCGGATCTTATTGTTGAGAAGCGGAGAGAGCTTATAGCCGACGAGCCTGTCGAGGACCCGCCGTGCCTGCTGTGCATCCACGAGATTATAGTTGATCCTGCGGGGATTCTGCAGTGCGTGCTCGACGGCGCGGGGGGAGATCTCGTTGAATTCGATCCTGTTCTCCCCCTCTTCGGGGAGCCCCAAAACGGTCTGCAAGTGCCATGAGATCGCCTCGCCTTCACGGTCGGGGTCGGTGGCGAGATAGACCCTGTCTGCCTTCTTTGCCTCATCCGTGAGCCGCCTGATGATCTCTTCCTTCCCGGGAGAGGTCACATAGCGGGGTTCGAAGTTCTTTTCGACGGATACGCCGAGCGTCTTTTGGGGAAGGTCGCGGATATGTCCGCCCGAAGCGTCCACACGATACTTCCCCTTGAGATATTTTGAGATCGTTTTCGCCTTGCTCGGCGATTCCACAATGATAAGGTCCATAGTTCTCCTGTCCGCGCGGATCAGACCGCGCTGTATTTGTTGCCGCCCGATTTGACGGCGAGCCCCTTGATCTCGAGGGATGAGAGCAAGGCGGATATTTCATATACTTTGATGCCGAGCGCAGAGGCGAGCTCTGCGGGGTGCATCTCTCCGCGGGAGCGGAGCAGGGAGAGCAGTCTCTCCTCGTCCTCGGTCACGTCGGCCTTCTGTTCCTCCCGCGCCTCGATCCCGTAACAGGAGAGGATATCCGCGGCGCAGGTCACAAGATAGGCACCCTTTTTGATGAGGTCGTTACAGCCCGCTCCCTGCGAGACGCCGAGGTTATAGGGAAGCGCGAACACGTCCCGCCCGTACTCGAGGGCACGGCTCGCCGTGATGAGCGTGCCGCTTCTCTCCCCAGCCGAGAGGACGAGGACGCCCTCCGAGAGCCCCGCGAGCAGTCTGTTTCTTGCATGGAAGGAATATTTCGCCGTCTGCATATGCGGCAGATATTCGGAGAGGAGCAGTCCGCCGTTTCTGATCTTTTCTTTGAGAGCGGCGTGTGCGGCGGGATAGCATTCCGCCAGACCGCAGGGCAGAACGCTGATGAGGTTCCCGCTTTGAATGGCGCCTGCGATCGCGGCGCTGTCTCCCCCTTCGGCGAGGCCCGTGACGATCGCAAAGTGCTCCGAGAGCGTCTGCGAGAGCTCTTTCCCGACCTTCTCCGCCCACGGCGGGGTGATACGGGAGCCGACGATACAGAACTTTTTCTCCTTCAGAAGCGCCCTGTTCCCCGCGCCGTAGAGCACGAGTGGCGGGTCGGGAATGGCTTTGAGGGACTCGGGATAGTCGTCCGAGGCCACCGTGAAGGCGAACATCCCGTCCTTTTCGAGAGAGGCGAGGAAGGCATCCGTCTTCTCCCGCTCCTCTGCCGTGAGGGCGGAGGCAAGGTCCTTCGGGGCACGGAGAGCCGCCGCGCAGGATCTTCGGTCAAGCCCGCTCAGCGCGGCATAGTAGATGATTGCCCGCTCTTCCTCCGAATACACCATGATCAGCCGATTTTATCGTAAAGACGGTAGGAGACCGCCTCGAAGACGTGCTTGGGAAGGATGTCTTCGCTGCTGTCGAGGTCGGCGATCGTCCGTGCGACCTTGACGATACGGGCGCGTGCCCGTGCGGAAAGTTTCATGCGGTCGAACGCGTCACGGAGAATCTTATCCCCCTCCCGCGTCAGGCGGCAGAACTGCTGGATCTCCCGCTCCCCCATCTCCGCATTCGTGTTGATGGGAAGCCCTTCGAAGCGCACTCTCTGGATGCGGCGCGCCGCGTCCACCCGTGCCTTCACCGTCGCCGAGTCCTCGTTCATCTCGTCCGAGGTGAGGTCGTCATAGGTGACGTTATCCACCTCGACCTGCAGATCGATCCTGTCGAGGAGGGGTCCCGAGATCTTTTTTCTGTATCTTCTGATCTCAGAGGGAGTGCAGGTGCACGTCCTGTCCGTGGAGCCGTAGTTGCCGCAAGGGCAGGGATTCATGCTTGCACAGAGCATGAACCGTGCGGGATATGTAAAGGTACCGCCCGCGCGGGAGACGGTGATGACGCCGTCCTCGAGGGGCTGGCGGAGCGCCTCGAGCGTGGAACGCTTATACTCGGGCAATTCGTCGAGAAAGAGCACGCCGCCGTGCGCCAGTGAGATCTCCCCGGGGTGCACGATGCGGTTCCCGCCGCCGCACATGGAGACGGTCGTCGCCGTGTGATGCGGGGTACGGAAAGGACGCTCGGAGACGATCCCCGTCTCCCCGAGGATGCCCGCAACCGAATGGATCTTGGTGATCTCGAGCGCTTCGTCGAAGGTGAGATCGGGCATGATCGTGGGAAGGCAGCGGGCGAGCATGGTCTTGCCCGTGCCGGGAGGGCCCGACATCAAAAGGTTATGGCCGCCCGCAACGGCGATCTCGAGGGCACGCCTTGCAATGGGCTGACCCTTGACGTATTTGAGATCCGCCGAGCTCTGTCTCCCGAGGTTGGGGATAAATTCCCGCATTTCGAGGGGAGGGATGGGCATCGTGCCGACGAGATGGCGGACGACGTCCCCGAGCGAAGCTGCGGGATAGACCTCTGCATCCCCGAGATATCTCGCCTCTTCGGCGTTCTCGGCGGGGATGATGAAACGGGTGAAGCCGTGCGATTTCGCCGAGATGAGGATGGGGAGAAGTCCCGAGATGGGTCTCAGATCCCCCGTCAGGGCGAGCTCGCCCAAGAAGACGATGTCCTTGACGTCTGCGCCGAGGAGCTGCTCGCTCGCTTTGAGAAGGCTGACGGCGATTGCGAGATCGAAGTTCGCTCCCTCTTTTTTGAGGTCGGCGGGAGCGAAGTTGATGGTGATACGGTTCATGGGGAACAGCAAGCCGCTGTTCTTGAGCGCCGAACGCACGCGTTCTTTGCTCTCCTTGACTGCGGTATCGGGGAGCCCGACCATGTCGTAGGAGGGAACGCCCTTGTTGACGTCCGCCTCAACTTCGACGGGGACCCCTTCGAGGCCGTTGAGCGTATAACAGATAATTTTAGCGATCATATCGATTCCCCCGTGAGAATTTTATCCTGATGCAAATGCTGAGATCAGATGAATTTCGAGATGAATGATGCGGGAAGCGGCACCGAGAAGGTGAATACCGCGAGGAGCGCAAAGCAGAGCACGAGAAGCACGAGCACGGCGATGGTCACCCCTTTCGCAACGGCGCCCGCCTTGCCCTCCGCGCTCATGAGACTCTCCGCACAGACCGCGGCGAGCATGAAGCCGAAGGTATAGGCAAGCAGAATGAAGCCGAGCGCGCCGCCGCCGAAGGAGGCGCAGACGAGCGAGACGACAATGCCCGCGAGCGGCACCGAGAGACGGCGGAGCTCCGCCTTGGCGGGACGGTCGAACGTCTTTGCACATTTCACGATACGTACGACCGCATAGACGACGGCCGCAACGGCTGCGAGCAGGGCGACGGTGTTGATGGCGACTGCCGTCACGGCGAAGACGTCACCTGCGCCCGTAAAGACTTTGTAGAAGATATTCCATGCCGACTGCGTCGCGCCGAGCGCGTTCGAGCCGATAAATCCGCCCGCAAACGCCTTCCAGCCGTACGTGAACACGTTGCCCGCGGGGCTGACGGGGTTGTCATACATCTTGAGGAGCGGGAAGTAAACGGGGATGATGAAAAGGAGGGAGAAGATCACCGTGAAGAGGAGCAGCGCGGCGGGATAGCAAACGCCCGCGAGCAGGTTCTTCGTACGGTATTCGGTGAGCGTCTTGGCGGCTTTCTCCTTGGCAGTCTGTGTCTGTTCCTCGGAGGGATCCTCGGGGACTTCTGCAAGGACGGCATCGAGACGGATCTGTTTTGCCTTCTGCTGGCGGATCATGCCTGCGACGAAGAGGCCGCAGACCGCCGCGACGGGGATGACCATCGCGCCGTTGACACAGATCGCCGCTGCGCCCGAGACGCCCGCGAAGAAGAGGGGCAGAGCGCCCGCAAACGTCGCTTTCTTCATGCCGCGTGCATAGAAACCGTGGCAAAGATATGCCGCAAGGAGCACGAAGAAGATGCCCGCGGTGAGCGGCGTCCCGATGTGCCCGAGGGAGAAGGAAATATCGCAGAGTGCGTACAGAAGCGCAAACACGAATCCCGCGCGGTCGCTCTTCGTCAGGCGAAGGACGAAGAAGTACCCGACGAGCAGGATCCCGAACGAGAAGAGCATCGGGAAGAAGCGAAGCCCGAAGGGGCTCACCCCGAAGATCTCCGTGCCGAGCGCGAGGATGTCCGCGCCGAGGACGTTATACACGCTGTCGATCGTATAGACGCTGTTGTCCCTGCCCGTGCGGTCGTCCACGGCATAGCTGCCCCCGACTTTCATCTCCGTGATCGTGAGAAGGGAGTAAACCTCCTCCTTCGAGAAGCGGTCATAGGAGCTGACGGCGGGGACGGGGATTTCGGGAAGCGCGACCGTGCCGCGCGTGTCCGTGTTCGTCATCGAAGTATTGTATGCACGCGCCTGTTCGTTGGTATATGCATCGACGAGGGCGGAGGCACGGGCCTTGGACTGCGCCATCGTTTCCCCCGTCTGCGGGGTGGCGGAGGAGATCTCCGCCGCGATGACGTACTTCTCGCGGTTCGCCGTGCCGTCGGGCCTGCCGACAAAGACGACTTCCGAGATACGGATGTTCGCACTCGTTGCCGAGAGTTCGCAATAGCGGGAACTCGAGACTCTCCATGTGCTCGTCACGGAGAAGGGCGCGACCCAGTTATAGAGCACGTCCGTCACGTCGGCCCCCTTCGCCCCGTCCTGTCCCTCCGCGGGAACGGAGTAGATATTTTCGAGCGTCGCGTTGAGCTGGCCCGTGAAGTACTGCGTCGGGCTCGTACTGCGGCGGACGGAGAGCCCTGCCGCCTTGCCGGGCTCGGCATAGATCGCGCTGACGAAGACATAGATGTTGTCCACGAGCAGGTTGACCGTTCTCGTCGCTTCCTTTCCGTTGCTGTCCGTATAGGTCTCGGTGATCGAGGGGGCGAGCTGGAAGACGACGGTGGATCTCTGTTCGGATCCCGCAGCGTCCGTCACGGGAGCTTTGAGCTCGAAGTTCTCCCCTACCGTACGGACGGAACCGAGCGTTCCGAAGCCGAAGGCGAGGAAGAGGACTGCCACCGCGATGAACGCGATGACGAAGGTGGAGAGTTTTCTTTTGTTTGCGTTGGTTTTTTTCATAGAGGTATTCCCTATTATACGTTAGTGATTTCTATTCTAACCGATTGCGAAAAAAATGTAAACGGTTTTGGGGACATTTCGCGCAACTTTTTTTCACAAGATTTTCCGATTGGGGCAATTTTTGCGTAAAATGCACGTTTTTTGCATAAAAAAGATCCGCCGTGACTTTCGGCGGACCTTCCTCTCACTTCTTCTCTTTGATTTTTGCAGCTTTGCCCGTGCGGCCGCGCAGATAATACAGCTTTGCTCTGCGGACCTTGCCCTGTCTCACCACGGTGACATATGCGACCTTGGGGGAGTGCAGGGGGAAGCAGCGTTCTACGCCGACGCCGAACGAAAGACGGCGGACGGTGAATGTCTCGCGGATGCTGCCGCCCTTCTTGGCAATGACGACGCCTTCGAAGTTCTGGATACGCTCTTTCCCGCCTTCAATGATACGGTAACCGACTTTGACGGTATCGCCGACATTGAACTGGGGGACATTTTCTTTGAGGCCTTCCGCTTCGATCTGCTCGATGAGTCCCATGACTTTACCTCCTGTAATACGCGGCGTTCGTGCCATTTTGCAGAGGACCGCCCGAAGTCAAATAGCATTATAAAGCAATTTGCCCGAAAACGCAACCGTTTTTGCGGGGTTTTTGAAAAAAAGCCAAAGGAACCTCGGAGTATTGCGGTCATGTTGCGCAACACCCCCTACCCTCCCCCGCGTCATCCTGAGGGAGCGAAGCGACCGAAGGATCCCGAAGAACGAAGTCCGAAAAAAAACTCCTCCTTGGGGAGGAGTAGCGCGCGCTCTTCAGGATAACGGGGACATTTCCTCTGTTTCCGTTTTCTTTACCTGACGGATGCCCTGTACGACGGCGTAGGCGTCGCGGCGGAGGAGGGTACGGGAGAGCAGCGTGCCGCCTTCATACACCGAAAGATAGCTCTCGCTCGCTATGCCTTGCTTGGGGGCGCGGAGCCACTTGTCCTCCTCCCCCTCCACGATCTGCTCGGGCGGCGGGTCGGCGGTGAGGAGCACCCTGCTCTCCACCCTGTACTCCCGTCCGTCGGGGAGCCCGTAGAAGGTAAAGCTCACCCTTCCCCCGCCCGCGAGTCCCGAAAGATACACGGGCACGGAATAGGGGTTGACGAACCTCAGATCCGAGCTCTCCGAGACCATGGCGTCCCGCGAGGGGGGCACATACCCCACGGTGAGCGAATGCGGGCGGCTCTCCGTCACCCTCAGCCCCGACAGAAGGGCGGCGTTCATGAGCGTCGTGCTCGTCTGGCATACCCCTCCCCCTACCCCGGGGACAAATTCACCGCCCGAGATGATGTTTGCCGTCTCGAAGCCGTTCGCCGCCGTCCTCTTCCCCACGACACGGTTGAAAGAGAACTCCTCCCCGGGCAACAGCACTGTGCCCGAGATCCTGCTTGCCGCGAGGGCGATGTTGTGGGCACGGGGGGAATTGGAAGCGTCGAAATAGGTTGTATAGGAAGCGAGCGGGCGGGTGCGCGCGCGTAGGAGCGCTTCCGTCACGGCGGGAGAGACCTCAAACGTATGCAATGTGACCTCCTCCCGTCCCGCCTCAAACGCCTCGGAGACCTCCCGCAAGAGCGCGTCGTACTCGCAGCCCCTTCCCGCGCTCTCATGGATGTATTCGAACCCCCGCGATGAAAATGTGAGCGTCGCGTCCGCGGCGGGGCGGGCGACGGACGTGCAGAGGGCGAGCAGTTCCTCTTCCATATCCCCCCAGACCCGTTTCACGCTCGCACGTAGCTCCTCTCCCCTCTGTGCACGGCGGAGCAGATCGCCGAGGTCATCCGTGAACTGTGTACGGAAATACACATCCCCGTCGGGCGTGTGCACGGTAAACGGGGAGAGGGTACGGGCGATCTCCTCCCTTACCGCCCTCTCCGCCTCTTTGAAGGCGAGCCCGCCGACGGGTACCCCGTCCACGACGACGCCCTGCCTGACCCTTCCGAACGTCCATCCGCCGAATAAAAAAACGCACCCCGCAAGGAGGAGCGCACAGACCGATCTTATTTTTTTCATACGCTCTCATCGAGGGCGAGGAGCCTTTCCGCGATCTCTGCGGCGTCGAACAGGGGTCTGCCGATCCGCCGTCCGCCGTCGGCATGAAAATCCGACCCGCCCGTCACGAACTTGCCGTTCTTCTTTGCAAAAGCCAGAAACTCCTCCGTCTCGGAAGCAGTATGCGTCGGATGATAACATTCTATGCCGTCCACCCCCTCTTCGGCGAGTTTCTGCATGAAGGCGTTGCGGGCGGGTGCATAGAAGTACTTCGCCTCCTCCTTTTCTTCCTCGGTATAGGTATGGAAGGCGGCGGAGACATCGGGGGGCAGAATGAGGATCTGCACGGGGTGTGCGAGCACGGCGAGCCCGCCCATCGCATGGATGATATGTACGGCGTCCTCGGGGAGAGGGCGGCAGAGGTCGGAGAAGGCGGCGCCGCCCGGGGAGAACAGTTCGCGGTACAGCCCGTTCACCTCACGGCCGAGCCGCTCCGCAAACGCCCGCACGACGTGCATGGTATGCAGCGGCGCCTCCTTTGCGGCATGATAGCGTTCGACTTCCTCCATCGTGACGTCGAGGGAAAGGGCGGCATTTGCTTTGCGGAGCGCATCCTCCGCACGGATCGCGGCGCCCTCCACACGCTCCCTCAGAAAGGCGTCGTATGCCTCCTCCGCGCGGCAGCCGTAGCCGAGCATATGGACCTTGGTCGCGCCGAGATAGGAGGAGACCTCGATCCCCCGCACGAAATGCAGGCCGAGCGCCCTTGCCTCCCGCGCCGCCTCGGCGTTGCCCGAGAGGTTGTCATGGTCGGTGAGTGAAAAGAGTCCGACGCCCTCCGCCTTCACGCGGCGGGCAAGTTCCGTCGGCGTGAAAAAGCCGTCCGAACAGACTGAATGCATATGCAGATCCGCTCTCATACGATCTTTCCTTCCTTGATACGGATTTTGTTGCACGATGTGCCGTAGAGGAGCCGTTCGGCGTGCGTGCAGGTGAGAATACATTGCAGATCCCCGATACGGGACAAAAGTTTTTTCCGCCGCGCGAGATCGAGCTCGCTCATCACATCGTCGAGGATGAGGATGGGCGGCTCCCCCGCATAGGCGCGGAAGATCTCCGTCTCGGCGAGCTTCAGAGAGAGCGCCGCCGTCCGCGCCTGCCCCTGTGAGGAAAAGCCGCGGGCGTCCTGCCCGCCGATCGTGATACGCACGTCGTCGCGGTGAGGCCCGACGGAGGTGAACCCGAGCCGCATATCCCGCTCACGGGACTGTGCAAAGTCAAAGAGCAGTTTTTGACGGATCTCCTCCTCGTCCTCCGTCTTCCCCACGTCGCCGAGGGAGAGCTCCTCCGCCCCGTCCGTGAGGTAGGAATGTGCCTCCGCCGCGAGCGGGGAGAGCTGTCTCAAAAACTCCCGCCGCTTCCTGACGATACGGGAGGCATATGTCGAGAGCTGCTCGTCCCAGACGGGAAGGGTGTCCTCGATTACGGCTAAGTCATGCTCTTTGAGCAGGTTATTCCGCTGATCTAAAATCTTCTGATACCGTAAAAGGGCGGTACAGTACTCGCGCGAGAGCTGTGAAATAGACAAATTCAAAAAACGTCTACGCTCATCGGGGCCATCCTGAATGAGGCGGAGTTCCCCGGGGGAGAAGAAGACGGCGTTCATATGGCCGAGGAAATCGACGGCGCGCGTGAGCTTGTTGCCGTTGACGAAGAGCTCCCGCCTGTTCTCGAAGATATTCGCCTGCAGGGTGACGCTGCCATAGCGGCTGTGAAGCTCCGCAGAGGCCGAGGCGAACGGCTGGCCGTGGCGGATGAGCTGTCTGTCGTGGCGGATCCTGAGCGACGAGCCCGTGCAAAGGTAATAGACTGCCTCGGCGCAGTTTGTCTTGCCCTGCGCGTTCTTGCCCGTGAGGACATTCAGGCCCTCTGCGAAGGAGAAGGTCTCGTCCTCGTAATTTCTGAAATTGTGCAAGGTCAATTTTTCGATCACCATGGCAAAAACACTTTCTTTTCGGAAGAATTTGTATTATAATGGAGACGTTGGTTTCTCGTCTTTCCGTATATTATAGCAAATTCCGAAGAAAACATAAAGCGTTTGTGAGGGAAAAATGTCCGAAAATCACTTCGAATATCTCTGGAACAAGGTCAAAGAGCGGGTAAAGCCCCTCGTCAACTCCATCGCGTACAGCACGTTCATCGACGTGCTCGTCCCCACGGACGTCGTGGACCGCAAACTCGTCTTAAAGGCGGATACGGAGATCGCCGCCGCGACGATCACCAAAAACCACCTGTCCGCCCTGCGCGAGGCCGTCATCGCCGCCGACATCGGGCTCACCGACGTCGCGATCATCGTTGACGGGAGCGAGGAATTTACCCTCGACAATCTCCCCGATTCCTTCGAGGACTCCGCCGTCGTGCTGGACAAGCGGTACACGTTTGATTCCTTCGTGGTCGGCTCGTCGAACCAGTTCGTCTATGCCGCGGCGAAGTCGGTCGCGGAGAACCCCGGCACGGAGTTCAACCCTCTCTACATCTACGGCGGCACGGGGCTCGGGAAGACCCACCTCATGCAGGCGATCGCGAACGCCATCCGTGAGAAAAAACCCTCCCTCAAAGTGCTCTATACGACGAGCGAGAAGTTTCTCAACGAGTTCGTCGACAGCCTCGCCCGCAAAGGTGAGGGCAGGGAATACCGCTTCCGCAACCGCTATCGCAACGTCGATGTATTGCTCATCGACGACATCCAGTTCTGGGCGGGAAAATACGGCGTGCAGGAGGCATTTTTCCATACCTTCAACGAACTTTCCTCCCAACATAAGCAGATCGTCATCTCCTCGGACTGCCCCGCAAAGGAGCTCACGACGCTCGAGGAGCGGCTCCGTACGCGCTTTGAGGGCGGGCTCATCGCAGACATCCAGCCCCCCGATCTCGAGACGAAGATCGCGATCTTAAAGCGGAAAGCGCTTGAAAAGAAGTATCTCGTGCCCGACGACGTGCTCGCCTTCCTCGCCAAAAATTCGGACAACAACGTCCGTACCCTCGAGGGGCGGCTCAATACGGTCATCTTTGCGAGCAAACTGCACGAGGAGCCCATCACGCTGCAGCTCGCGGCGACCGCCCTGCAGGAGGCGATCAATGTGGATGAGAACGCCGTCGTCACGCCCGATGCGATCATCCGTGCGACGTGTACGCATTTCTCGGTCAGCCGTCAGGAGCTCCTCGGCAAAAACAAGCGCGCCGAGCTCGTGCGGGCGAGACAGATCTGTACCTATCTCATCTGCGAAATGCTCGCCCTGCCCCTCGTTTCGGTCGGGAAGGAGATGGGCGGACGGGATCATGCGACGGTCATCTACTCCCGCGACAAGATCGCCAAACTCATCAAGATCAGCGACACGACGGCAAAGGATGTCAATGACATCAGAAGTGCGGTGTTAAAGCAGTAAAAGTTTCGAACGATTTCTTTGCTCGTCACCCCCCTTGCCCACCCCTTGAGGGGTGGGTGTCACGGCTCTGCCGTGACGGAAGGGGTGTTGCTCGCAAATAAATACGTTCGAGGAAAGTTGCGTTTGCGTCCTCTTGGGTCATCCTCTCATTCGCTCGAGAGGACATTAAGCCGAAGGGGTTCGGCAAATTGAGTGCGCTTAGGCAGGGCAACCCTGCCACGCGCC
>CANQLW010000033.1 GCA_947624805.1 uncultured Clostridia bacterium
GTTCTCTGCCTCCACTGCCCCGCCATGCCCCCCTTCCCCATCTTTCTGAGGAGGGAGACCGCCGTGTCCGTCACCATATAGCGCGGTTTTTTGAGGAAGATCAGCCAATAGAGCGCGATCTTGAGGACGGTACGGACGGCGCTTTTCGGCGTCTTGTCTGCAAAGGCCGAGATGCACAGCGAGAGATAGCCGTCATTCTCGAGCACACCGTAGACGGTCTTCACCGTACGGGCGCGGGTGAGCGGCTCGATCGGCGTCTCCGCGAGAGCGATCTTGAGGTGCGCGCCCTCCGAATAGACCTTCGTCAGGATGAGGTAGGGATCATAAAACGGGTTTGTCAAAGCATTGCCCCTCTTTGATCTTTCTTCCGTTGAGGAAATCGCGGGCAGTCATCCTTCTGCCTCCCGCGGGCTGTAATTCATCGATCCTCACCGCTCCCGTGCCACATTTCACGGTAAGGCCTCCCTTGGGAGAGGCGTCGATCACGGTACCTGCGGGGACGTCCGTATCGCAAGGGACTTCCTCGGCGTACCAGAAATTCAGGACGAGCCCGCCGATGCTTGCATAGGCGAAGGGGGCGGGAGAGAGCCCGCGGATGAGGCAGCTCACTTCCCGCGCCGTCCCCGTGAAATCCACCTCGGTGCGCTGTACTTTTTTGCAGGTAAAGCCCTCGCCCTGCTTTTTGAGGGAGAGCTCCCCCTGTCCGATCAGGCCGAGCGCCTTCACGATGAGCTCTGCGCCGAGGCGGGAGAGCCGTTCCCCGAGCGTGCCGAGCGTATCGCTGTCGTAGATGGGCGTTTTATCGGACAAGAGCATATCCCCCGTGTCCAGCCCGAGCTCTGTCTTCATGACGGTGACGCCCGTCTCCGTGCAACCGTCGATGAGCGCCCGTGCGATGGGCGCCGCGCCGCGGTAGGCGGGGAGAAGGGAGGCGTGGATATTCCAGACGCCCATGGGGAAGGTGTTGAGCACTTCCTGCGTCAGGATCTGCCCATATGCACAGGTGACCATGAGATCGGCGCCGTATTCCGAGAGCGCGGAGACACAGTCTCGGATGCGTGCAAACTGCAGCACGGGGAGTCCGAGCCGCTCCGCCTCCTCTTTCACGGGGGAGGGCGTTAAGATGCCCTTCCTGCCCTGCGGCTTGTCGGGCTGGGTGATGACGGCAATGAGGTCGCTGCCGTACGCTTCATAGATCGATTGAAGGGAGGGCACGGCGAACATCGGCGTACCCGCAAAGATAATTTTCATGCTGTTATACCTGTTTTTTGATGTGTGGCATTCTCCCCGCCCTTGCCTGTCCCCCGCCCTCCTTGCCTGCCCCCTTTTCAAGGGGGCGGGTGGCGCGACGTAGCCGCGTCAGGTGGGGGTTCGTTCCAAATAACGGCGCGTGGCAGGGTTGCCCTGCCGTCCCTTGCCTGCCCCCTTTTTAAGGGGGCGGGTGGCGCGGCATAGCCGCGTCAGGTGGGGGTTCATTTCCAAATCATGTGCCTTAGGCGGAATTGACTTCCGCCGTGGGCGACTCAATTTGCCGAACCCTTTCGGCTTAATGTCGGGGAGAGCGAATGAGAGGATGACCCAAGAGGACAAAAACGCAAGTTTCCTCGAACGTATTTATTTGCGAGCAACACCCCTTCCGTCACGGCGAAGCCGTGACACCCTTCTCGGGCGGGTAGAATCCCGCCCTCGGTCACCGCTCGCGCGAGATAATGCGCTCGCTCATGTCGCAACGCGCGAAAGGTCCACTGGACCTTTCGCAGAACGCGTTGCTCCGCCTCAAGGGGTGGGCAAGGGGGGGGTACGAGCAAAGAAATCGTTCGAAATTACTCCGCGTCTCTCACATCCTTTGCCTTATCGGTGTATAAAATGCCGTCGAGGTGGTCGGCTTCGTGACAGACCGCGCGGGCGAAAAAGCCGTGCGCGACGAGGGAATACCTGTCCCCCTTCCTGTCCTGAAAGACGACTTTGACTTTGCTCGGACGGGTCACCGTGCCCGCCTTGCCGCGGACGGAGAGGCACCCCTCCGTGCCCGTCTGCTCCCCCTTCTGCCAGACGAAGACGGGATTGACGAGTTCGAAATACCCCTCATCCACATTGATGACGAAGGCACGGACGGAGACGCCGATCTGCGGCGCCGCGAGCCCCGCGCCCTCCTCTTTGAGGACGGTGTCCTTCATATCGTCGAGAAGCGCACAGAGCGTCTCATCAAAACGGGTCACCTTTTCGCATTTTTTACGGAGAATGGGATCTCCGACCTGTAAAACCTCACGGACCATATTTCACCTCAACTTAAATTGCTCGGGTTTTCTTCCACATACACGAGCACATTTTTGTATTTTTCCTCTGTGACGGCATAAATCTCCTCCAAGGGGCCCGACGTCACCATACGCATGAGGACCTGATAGCGGAACTTGTTCTGGATCCGCTTGATGGGCGAGTGCATCCTGTTGAAGAAGAGGAAATCCTCCTCATGCGCCGCATAGATCTCCTGCAACTTTTCATAGACGGAACGGAGGGCGGAGAGGGTCTCCTGCTCATCCTCCCCCGTCACCATGACACGGACGATCTTGACGAAGGGCGGGTACATCATCGCCCCGCGCACGCCGATCTCATGTGCATAGAAGCCTTCATAATCGTACTCCGCGGCAAAGCGGAGGATGTAATTCTCGGGGTCGTATGTCTGAAGGACGACTTCCCCCTCCTCGCCCGCGCGCCCGCTCCTGCCCGCGACCTGCGTAACGAGCTGGAAGGTCCGCTCGCCGCTTCTGTAATCGGGGAAGTGCAGGCTCATGTCTGCGTCGAGGATGCCGACGAGGGTCACCGAGGGGAAATCGTGCCCCTTGGCGACCATCTGCGTGCCGACGAGGATGTCCGCCTCGCGGTCTGCAAACTGTTTGAGAATCTTATAGTGCCCCTCTTTCCCGCTCGTCGTGTCCACGTCCATTCTGAGGATCTTTGCCGAGGGATAGAGCTTTTTGAGCTCCCCGACGACGCGCTGGGTCCCCGTTCCCATGTAGTGGATATGCGTCCCCCCGCAGGCGGGGCAGGCGGAAAGGGGCTTGTATCTCGCGCCGCAGTAGTGACATTTGAGGCAATCCTCCTCACTGTGATAGGTGAGGGCGACGTCGCAGTTCCGGCATTTGACGACGTTCCCGCAGTCACGGCACATCACCGTCTGGGAATATCCCCTTCTGTTGAGAAAGATGATCGCCTGATTGCCCTTTTCGAGGCAGGTTTTGAGCTTTTCCCGCAGGGCGAGGGAGAAGGGCGTGGCGTTCCCCCGCCTGACTTCGCGACGCATATCGACGAGGAGCACCTTGGGGAGCGGACGGGCGTTGATCCTGTCGGGCATCGAGATGAGTTCGAACTCCCCCTCTTTGGCGCGGCGGTATGTCTCGACGGAGGGCGTCGCACTCCCCAAAACCAGCTTACAGCCGTTGTATTTTGCACGAAGGTATGCGATATCGAAGGTATTGTAGCGGGGAGAACTCTCGGAGGAGTAACTGCCGTCATGCTCCTCATCGATGACGATGAGCCCGATGTTCTCAATCGGGGCAAACACGGCGGAGCGGGCACCCACGGCGATCTTTGCCTCGCCGAGACGGAGCCGTTCCCATTCATCGAAACGCTCCCCCGCGGAGAGCCCGCTGTGCAGGATAGCGACCTTCTCACGGAACCTGCCGCGGAGCTTGGAGAACATCTGCGGCGTCAGAGAGATCTCGGGGACGAGGAAAATCGCCGTCTTCCCCGCGCGGAGGGCATCTGCGATGAGGGTGAGATAGACCTCCGTCTTCCCGCTCCCCGTGACGCCGTGGAGGAGGGTGACCGTCTTATCCGTCGTACGGACCGTCCCGACGGCGCGCGTCTGTCCCGCGGTGAGAATGTGCTTTTCCTCCCCGCCCCCCACCGTCTCGTAGGGTTTTCGCATCACGCGGCGCTTTTCGGTGACAATCGCGCCGTTTGCGATGAGGGTGTTCACGGCGGAGGAGAACATACGCCTCAGCTCGCTCAGAGGCGCTTCCCCCTGTTCTTCTAAATATTGAATGCACGCCATCTGTGCGCGGGCGCCCGCCTTGATCGGCGGCAGCTCCCCCGAGAGACGGGCAAACTCCCTGTATGTCTTCCCCACCTTCCCCGTACGCATCTCGGCGGGGAGAAAGAGGCGAAGCGAGAGCGCCATCGGGCAGCGGTAACGGGCGGAGATCTTTTGGGCGAGGAGCAGACACTCGCGGTTGATCGCGGGGAGCTCGTCCTCGACACGGTAGATTTTTTTGAGCTTTTCGGGCGGGAAATCGCTCTCTTCCTTGATCCGCATGACAAAGCCCGTCGCCGTGCTTCTTCCGAAGGGGACGGCAACGCGCATACCCGCGGCAACGTCATCGCCGCAGAGGTAATCGAAGATCTTATCGACCTCGCTGTGTGCAATATCTATGATGACTTCCGCGATCATCGTTTCGCAAAACAAAAATTGCCCCGCGTTGCACGGGGCAGTCGATCAGTCTCTTGCAATTTTGACCTTGCCGTTCACAACTTCCTGACAAGCGAGAACGATCTCCTTCTGCTTGCCGGGGAGCTCCGTCGCGCCCGTGGACTGCATCTGTTCGATGATCTGCCGCGTGCGTTTTGCAATGAGAACGCACAGCTCGTACCTGCTGACGGGCTCGTCGTCCGTCCCGAGTTTGCGCACAAGCGCGTCTACCGAGGGTTCATTGATCATGATCGTTTCACTCCTTGTTTCTTTCTTGTTCGATGATGCCGAGGACTTCGTCTACGGCTCTGCCGAGGTCGTCGTTGAGGACCTTGTAATCGTACTGTTCCCGCATATGCATCTCATATTTGACCCGTTGCAACCGTTCGCGGAGCGCCTGTTCGGACTCCGTGCCCCGCTTTTTGAGCCGCTCGATGAGTTCCTCCGTTGACGGCGGATCGATAAAGATGAGGATGGTGTCTTTGAGGAGTTTTCTGGCGTTCAGGCCGCCGACAACGTCGATCTCGAGGATGACGGAGGTCCTTTGAAGCTGATCCTCCACAAAGGAACGGGGGGTGCCGTAGAGCCCGCTGAAATGCTCGTCGTATTCGAGGAAATCGTTGTCGCGGATCCTCTGTTCGAATTCCTCCCGTGAGACATAGATGTACGTCTTGCCGGAAACTTCGCCCGGACGGGGCGCACGGGTCGTCATGGAGACGGATTCGACGAGCGTGGGATCTTTTTTCAGGAGTTCCTTGACGATAGTGCCCTTTCCGACCCCAGAAGGGCCGGAAATGACGATAGGGATATTTCTCATTCGTTACTCCAGATTCTGAATTTGTTCGCGTATCTTTTCGATCTCGTTCTTCATTGCGAGGGCGAGCGTTGTGACCTCTTTGTCGCAGGACTTGGAACAGATCGTATTACATTCACGGTTAAATTCCTGTACGAGGAAGTCGAGCTTTCTCCCCGCCTGCTCCTCCGTGCAGATCGCATGGAATTGCTCGATATGGGATTTGAGGCGGGTGAGCTCCTCGTCGATGTTGCATTTATCGGCAAAGACCGCCGCCTCGGTGAGGATGCGCGTCTCGTCGACTTTGCCCGAGAGGTACTCGGTGATGCGGTCGGTGAGCTTCTTCCTGTACTCCTCCGCAACCGACGGGGCGCGGAGCGCGATCTTGTCGCGGAGCTGTGCGATCGTGTCCATGCGGGCGAGAAGGTCCCCTTTGAGGCGTTCCCCCTCGATACGGCGCATTTGGGTGAGGGCAATGAGCGCCCGCTCACAGGCGATGCCGAGAGCGTCCAACAGCGCCTCGTCCGCCCCCTCTGTATCGTCCGTACGCACGGCATCGGGCAGACGGAGCAGGAAGGAGAGCCCGACGTCCTTGGGAAGCGCGGGGTATTCCGTGGCGATCGCGTCCGCCGCCTGCATATAGCCGCGGACGACGTTCCAGTCGACGAAATAGGGACTCTCTTTGTCGCGCTTGTCGGTATAGCCGACAAAGACATCGACATGACCGCGGGAGAGGTGTTTGCGCACGGCGGCGCGGATGCGTTCCTCCGCACACAGAAAAATGCGGGGACTCTTGATCGCAACATCGAGATAACGGTTGTTGACGGACTTCATCTCCACAGTGAGAGAGAGCCCGTCCGCGCTGTATTCTCCTTTTCCGTAACCTGTCATGCTGAACATAGCAAAAACACTTCCACGATTTCCGACTATTATAGCATAGGAACGGGCACGGGGTCAAGTAAAATTCGGAGAAATCTCTCCCCCGAACGAATTTTTGCCGTGTCGTCCTTGCTTCCCCTCTTAGGGGAAGTACCCGCGCAGCGGGGGATAGGGTTTTTCAGAAACCCCTCAGTCACCTGCGGTGACAGCTCCCCTACAAGGGGAGCCAAGGGAACTCCGCTCAGTCAGCCCCCTCACTCCAGCATTTTCAAAAATTCTTCCTCGCCGATGACGGGAATGCCGAGCTTTCTGGCCTTGTCGAGCTTGCTGCCCGCCTTCTCGCCCGCGATGACGAGGGTCGTCGCGTTCGTGACGCTGCTCGCCGCCGTCCCGCCGAGCGATTCGATGAGCTTCTGCGCCTCTGTACGGGAATATGAGGCCAGCGAGCCCGTGAGGACGACGACCTGTCCCGAGAATACCCCCTCCGTGACCCTCTCCTCTGCCCGCGGCGTGACCCCCGCCTCTTGCAGGCGGAGAAGCTCCTGCCTGTTCTCCGCATCGGCGAAATAGGCAAGAATGCCGCGCGCCGTCACTTCCCCGATGTTCTCGAGGGCGACGAGCTCCTCAAAGGTGAGGGACGCGATCTTTTCGAGACTGCCGAACGCGGCGAGATCGCGAGCGGCGACCCGCCCGATCTGCCCGATGCCGAGGGCGTAGAGAAAGCGTTCGAGGGTGATGTGCTTGCTCTTTTCGATCGCGGACAGCAGGTTCCCGATCTTCTTGTCCCTGAACCCCTCGAGTCCCTCAAAACTCTCCTTGGTGAGGGCGTAGAGATCGGAGAAACGGCGCAGTCCCCGCTTCTTGTATAAGAGCTCGATCGTCGCCTCGGACATCCCCTCGACGTCCGCGGCGTTCTTCGTGCAATAATGGGTCAGGCGCTGGATGACGCGGGGCGGGCAATCCCTGTTCGGGCAGAACAGATTCGCCCCGATCTCCTCGATCCCGCTCCCGCAATAGGGACATACAAACGGTTTTTGTACGGGGGGGTCTTCGGACATGGTATCGTCGATTGCGCCCAAGATCTCGGGGATCACCTCGTTGGAGCGGCGGATGAGCACCCGTGCGCCGACCCGAACGCGCTTGCGCAGAATGTCGCCGTAGTTGTTGAGCGTCGCCCTTCTCACCGTCGCTCCCGCGAGTTCCACGGGCTCGACGACGGCGAGCGGAGTGAGTTTTCCCGTCCTGCCGACCTGCCAGAGGACGTTTTTCACCCTCGTCTCCGCCTCCTCGGCTTCGAATTTATAGGCGATCGCCCAGCGGGGGAATTTATCGGTATAGCCCATCTCCGCACGGACGGAATTTTCATTGACTTTGATGACGGCGCCGTCCGTGAGAACGTCGATCCTGCGGCGTTCGACTTCGATCTCGTCCACGGCGTCCTGCACTTCCTCGGGAGCGGCGCAGATCTTGAAATAGGGATAGACTTTGAACCCCTCCCGCCTTAAAAACTCCATCGCCTCCGTCTGGGAGGAGAGGATCTCCTCGCTCATGAAATTGACGTCATAGAATAAGATCTCGACGCCGCGGGAGGCCGTCATCTTGGGGTCGAGGTTCCTTACGGCGCCCGCCGCCGCGTTGCGTGCATTCTTGAGCGCTTCGGCGGGGTGGTCACGGTTGTATTGTTCGAGGACGGAGAGGCGGATGACCGCTTCGCCGCGAACCTCGAGGGTGCCGCGATAGGAGATTTTCAGGGGAAAACTCCGCACGGTGAGGATCTGCGCCGTGACGTCCTCCCCCTCGACGCCGTTGCCGCGGGTGGAGGCACGGACGAACGCCCCGTCCTCATAGGTAAGGCAGACGGTGAGCCCGTCGAACTTGTATTCCACGGTGAATGTGGCGTTCTCATCAACTTTTTTGACACGGGTGAAGAAGGCGGAGAGCTCATCCTCCGTGACCGCCTTGTCGAGGGAATACAGACGGGCGATGTGGGTATGCCGTTCGAAGCCCTTGACGGGCTCCCCGCCGACGCGGCGGGTGGGCGAATCGGGCGCCACGACGCCCGTGACCCGTTCGATCTCCCTGAGCTCGTCGTATAATTTGTCGTACTCGCGGTCGGGCACGGAGGGCGCGTCGAGCACATAGTATTCATATGCCCATCTGTTGAGAGTGTCGATGAGATAGCGTGTTCTGTCCATTTAATCCTCCAATACTTCGAGGGGTGCGAGCGCCGCCGCGAGGTCCTTGTTCCCCGCCGCCGCGAAGTGGACGGTGATGATGAGATTGCTCCCCTGTCCGCGCATGGCGACGACTTCCCCCGTCCCGAAACGGGCGTGTCTGACGAGGGTGCCGATGTGGAACCGCGAGGTCTCCCGCTTTTCCTGTTGCGGGCCGGCCGTCTGGTTCCCGACATTCCCGTAGCGGACGGGCGGCTTGCCCGTGCCGTATGTATAGCCCACATCGCGGCTTTGGGAGGGGCTCTCCGTACGGGGACGGTAGACGCCGACCTTGCGCGGGGCGGAGCCGTAGCCGCCATATCCCCCATAGCCGTAGCCGCCCCGACGGCCGTACCCCTCCGAACTGTCCGCAATACGCACGCGGGGGCTCTCCTTGGGGATGTCCAGAAGCGCGGCGAGCTCCTCGACAAAGCGGGAACGGACCGTAGGCTCCCTGTGTCCGTAGAGATATCTGCTCTTGGAACGGGTGAGATACAGTCTGTTCTTCGCCCTTGTAATGGCGACATACATGAGCCGCCGTTCCTCCTCGAGGGCGTGCGGATCGTCCACCGCGCGGGAGGTCGGCATGATGTTCTCCTCGAGCCCGACGAGGAACACAGTGTCGAATTCCAGCCCCTTGACGGCGTGGATGGTCGCGATCGTCACATACTCCCCCTCGTCCATCTCGTCGGTGTCCGAGTAGAGCGTGATCTGCTGCAAATAATCGGAGAGCTCGGCGCTCTCGTTCATGCGTACGAACTCGTCGACGGAGTTCTGGAACTCGTCAAGGTTGGCGCGTTTGGTGACCGACTCGTCCGAATTGTCGGCGTATTGCTCCCGCATTCCCGACGTTGCGATGATGTATTTCGTGAGCTCGGCGACATCGGCGTCCTGTGAGAGGACGACAATCTCCTTGATGAATTTCCCAAAGGCGCGGAGTTTCTCCTTCACCCCCGCGCTGAGGGCGAGGGTATCGCAGTCGAGAATGGCGTCATAGAGGGTGAGATCTTCCCGCTCGGCATATTCCGTGAGCGCTTCCATCGTCTTGTCGCCGATGCCGCGGCGGGGCACGTTGATGATACGGCGGATCGCCTCGCTGTCGAAGGGGTTCGCACAGACACGCAGATACGCGAGGATGTCCTTGATCTCCTTCCGTTCGAAGAATTTGAAGCCGCCGAAGACTTTATAGTTGATGCCGTACTTGGTGAATTCCTGCTCATAGGAGCGGGTGAGGGCGTTGATCCGCATGAGCACGGCGAAATCGGAGAGTTTTTTCCCCTTCCGCGCCGCCTCCGCGATGACGCGGGCGCAATAGAGCGCTTCCCCCGCCTCCTCGTCCGCCTCATAGTAGAGCGGCTTGTCTCCCTCGGGCGCCTCCGTCCAGAGTTTTTTCCCCTTACGGAAACTGTTGTTGGCGATCGAGGCGTTTGCAAGCGCGAGGATGGACTTCGTCGAGCGGTAGTTGCGCTGGAGTTTATAGATCTTCGCCGCGGGGAAACTGCGCTCGAAGTGGAGGATATTCTCGATCTTCGCCCCCCGCCAGCCGTAGATGGACTGGTCGTCATCCCCCACGACAAAGAGGTTCCCGTGCTCCGAGGCGAGCATCTTGATGATCTCGAACTGCACTTCGTTGGTGTCCTGAAACTCGTCGACGTGGATGTAGCGGAATTTCCCCGAGAGGTACTCCCGCGCCTCGTCGTCCTCGCTGAGAAGGGTACGCGTCTCGGTCAGAAGGTCGTCGAAATCGAGGGCGTTATAGGTCTTGAGGTGCACATCGTACTTTTTATACACCGTCACCGCCGTGTCGATATTGCGCTCGAGGGAGTAGCGCTCCCGATACGCCTCGGGGGAGAGCCCGAGCATCTTGGCGTTGGAGATGTGATAGCGCACGGACTTGAGCAGCCCGTCGTCGTCCGAGAAGCCGCATTCGCGGAATGCCTGTTTGATGACGGCGTTGCGCTCCTGTTCGGAATAGATGGAGAAATTCGGCCGTATGCCCCGTTTTTCGGCATACATCCGCAGGATGCGGACGCACATGGAGTGGATGGTCGAGACCCACATCCGCGTGGTGTCCGTATAGCGGTCGAGCCGCTCGCGCATTTCACGGGCGGCTTTGTTGGTAAAGGTGATGGCGAGAATGCTCTCGGGCGGGACGGAGAGATCCTCGACAAGATGTGCGATGCGGGTGGTGAGCACCCTCGTTTTACCGCTCCCCGCGCCTGCGAGCACGAGGACGGCTCCCTCCGTATCGAGGACGGGCAGTTTTTGTTCTTCGTTGAGTGCGATCAGCTCTTCCATATCCTAAGTATTATACCAAATCCGCGCACGGATTGCAAGTATTTCACGCGGCACTTGCCCGAAGGGGAAAGGATGCCGCAAAGCAAAGCCCGTGCCTTGCCCTCTTCCTCATTTTCTGCCCTTGATCTCGAACTCGTATTCCCGCTTAAAGCGTTCGAGGGCGCGGAGATACTTTTCGGAGAGCTCCAGCGTGTAGCGTTGCCGCTCCTCGTAAGTGAGGGAGAGGAAGTACTCCATATCCGTGAGCCGTCCGATGGCATCCGACACCTCGCCCTCCCGCAAAAGCAATTCCTTCACCCGAAGATAGAACTCGTCGGGCGTCTCGCCCTTGATCTGCGCCCCGACCTTCGCCTGAAAATAGCGTTCCATCTTGCTCTCGTTGATCCCCTGCTCGCGCGCGTGGGAGCGCTCGGACGACAGTTCCTCCTCACACTGCTTCCAGAACCCCTTCTTCATGCGCATTTTTGCCTCTTTTGCAAGCGATTTTAATGTTTTTTCCATGTCCGATCTCCTGTTCCGACAAATTTCGCACAAAAAGAAAATCCGCAATCTCTTGCGGATCCGTCCTTAGTTTCTGCTTCTCTTTCTCGCTGCTTCCGACTTCTTTCTCTTTTTGACGGAAGGCTTTTCGTAAAACTCCTTCTTGCGAAGGTCGCCGATGATGCCGTCGCGCGAGCACTTTCTCTTAAAACGGCGAAGCGCCGATTCCAGATTTTCGTTTTCTCCGACTTTGATCGTGGACATATTCTCTCTACCCTCCTTCGCCGCAGCACTTAGTCACTCTCATATTATAGCAAACGTGCACGGGCTTGTCAATAAGTTTGAGCCCCTTTTGGAAATTATTTGCAGACGAATTTACAGACGATCCCCTCATCGTAATCGCCGAACCCCCTGCCGAAGAGGGTGAACCCGCCGCGGTTGGCGGCGTCCTCGGGAACGGAGATACGGAAGACGATCTTCCCGTGCGGGGTGAGGCAGAGATCGGAGACCGTCGTGGGCGAAGTCTTCACGCCGCCGATGAGCGTGCCGTCCTTGCCGACCGAGATCGTGATCTTCTTGCCGTACTGCCCGAGGTTCCCGTACCACCATGCGGGGGAACAGGTCCCCGTACGGTCGTTATACTCCCCCTTGCTCGTGTAGATCCCGAGCGGCTTGCCGTTCAGATAGAAGTGGATATCGCTCGGGTAATAAGCGGCATACCCGGGCGCCTCGGATGCGATCTCGAGAGAGATCCTGATCTCCTCGGGCTGCGTGCCGTCCGTGAGATAGTTAGGCACGAGGTATTCGACATAGCCATAGGAGAGCCACAGAATGCCCGCCTTGACCCGTTCGGGGAAGGAGAAGGCGGCGGGATCGTCGAACCCGCCGAGGATGTGCTCGTCCGTTGCGATGCCGCAGGTCGGGTGCACTTCATAATCGGTATAATGCCCGATGTCGATATGGGCGGACTCGATCCTGCCCTCCGCCTTGGGCTGGGCGGCGAAGTCGACGATGATCTTATCCGTCGCGAGGCAGCAGATCTTCTGCGTGCCACGGACACCTGAGGAGGTGGAGATGTCGATGAGCCCCGCGGCGTGCAGTTTTTTGACGTGCGCCGTGATCGCACCGTTGGAGACGCCGAAGCGCTTTGCAAAATAGGCGAGGTTGAGCTCGCCGTGCCTCAAAAGCTCCTCCAAAATGCCGAGACGGATATCCGAGTCGAGCGCCTCGTACAATAGTTTACCTTGACGGAAATCTTTCAGATAGATCATAAGGATATGATACGATTTTTTCGCCGCTTTGTCAACGTATAGAGCCGTCTTACATAAAAGTTTCAAAAAAAATTAAAGAATACGACGGCGGGGGCGGCGTCATCCTGAGCCGCGCACGTTCTATTACACGAAGCGCGGCACGAGCGGCCTTGCCGCGAAGTAAGGACCCCCACACGGAGTCCGAAAAAGGCTCCCCTGTAGACGAAGTGAAACAATCCGCATAAAAACTTTTCTGAAATAGGTTGATTTTTAGCTATAATTCGGGTATAATAGAGATGAGGTGATAAGTATGCTCATCAATACAAACCAAGTCCTTTCCATTTCGGAAGCGAACCAAAACTTTTCCCGCGCGGCGCGGATCGCCGACAGGGAAGGGAGCGTTGTGATCTTCAAGAACAACAAGCCGCGTTATTTGCTCGTGAATCTTCAGGATAATCCCGCGCTCGATCTTACGGACGACGAGAAGATCGACGTGGTGGCGGGCCGTATTCTGGAAAAGCACCGCAAAGCGTTTGAGGAACTCGCAAAATGATCAAATTCAGCAAGGAAAAGGTCATGCTCCTTCACCGTCTGCTCGTGGAACAGACGGGCGGTGAAGACGGCATCCGCGATGTTGGGTTATTGGAATCCGCGCTCGCAGCCTCTTATGCCACTTTCGACGGCAAAGAACTGTTTCCGACGAAAGAGGAGAAAGCCGCACGGCTCTGCACGGGGCTTATTTCAAACCACGCCTTTGTGGACGGGAATAAGCGTATCGGCATTTATGTCCTTCTGACATTTCTCGAAGTCAACGGCATTTCCATAGAGGCGACCGACGAAGAACTTGTCGAAATCGGGCTTTCCCTCGCGAAAAGCGAGATGAAATACGAAGATCTTCTTCACTGGATCATGGCGCATGAAGTCTGAATATGCTTTCCATCAAAAAACACGGGAGTTTTTCCCGTGTTTTCTGTCTTTATGAAAAATATTATCTGAGTTCGGAGAGAAGTTTCCCGACGTCTGCCTTTGCGGCGCTCAGCCGCTCCTCCGCCGCCGCCTCGTCCTTGGCGCGGATGGAGTAGTAGATCTTGAGTTTGGGCTCCGTGCCGCTCGGGCGGACGCAGACGAAGCTCCCGCCCTCGAGTTCATAATACACACAGTTGCACTTGGGAATGCCGAGCCTGCTCTTCGTGCCGTCCGCAGCAATACGCGTATCCGACGAATAATCCCGTACCGCCCCGACCGCAAAGCCGCCGAACGACGTGACCTTGGCCGTCTTCAAAGCATCGACGACGGCGTTCATCTCCTTCATGGCGTTGAGTCCCGAATACTGGATGGAAATGTTCTTATCGAGCACATAGCCGTATTTTTGATAGATCTCCATGAGCCGACCGTACACCGTCTTTCCGATATAGGTATAATAGCAAACCATCTCGGCGCAGAGCATGGAGGCGACGACGGCGTCCTTGTCGCGGGCATGGGTGCCGCGGAGATACCCGCAGCTCTCCTCGAACCCGAAGACAAAGGTATGCGAGCCGTCCTGCTCCCACTGCTTGATCTTCTCGCCGATGAACTTGAACCCGACGGGGGTCTCGAAGAGGGTGACGCCGAACTCCTCGCAGATCGCTCTCGCCATGCCCGTAGAGACAAAACTCTTGACGACGGCGGCGTTTGCGGGGAGGGTCCCCTCCTCTTTGAGACGGGTGAGGATATAGTCGAGGAGCAAGATGCCGACCTGATTGCCCGAGAGGGCGACAAACTCCCCTTCCCCGTTCTTGACGGCTACGCCCAGACGGTCGGAGTCGGGGTCAGTGCCGAAGACGACGTCCGCCTTGATCTTATTTGCAAGGTCGATGCCCATCGACAGCGTCTCTTTGAACTCGGGATTGGGGACCTTGACGGTCGAGAACTCGGTGTCCTTGACCGCCTGTTCTTCGACGACGGTGACATTGATACCCAGCTTTTTCAGAATGGTCGTGACGGGGACGTAACCCGACCCGTGCACGGGGGTATAGACGAGCTTCAAGTCCTTGCCGCACGCTTCGACGGCTTCCTTCGAGAGGGTGAGCTTGGTGAGCGCCTCGATGTACGTCTCGTCCACTTCCTTGGGGACGGGAAGAATGAGCGGGCTGTCCGCATCGCCTTCGACGGAGAGATAGTCGGTAATTTCGCTGATGTATCTGACGACGACTGCCGTCGCCTCGGGGGACATCTGCGCCCCGTCCTCGCCGTAAACTTTATAGCCGTTGTATTCCTTGGGATTGTGGGACGCCGTGATCATGACGCCCGCGATGGTGTGCAGATACCGCACGGCATAGGAGAGCATGGGAACGGGGTGGACATCGTCGAAGAGGTATGCCTTGATGCCGTTCTTTGCGAGCACCGCCGCCGTCTTCTCGGCAAATTCCCGCGATTTGCGCCGCGTGTCATAGGAGATGACGACCCCGCGCGCCCTGTCCTCTTCGGGAAGCGTCTTGATGTACATCGCGAGCCCCTGCGTCGCACGCATGACGGTGAAGCAGTTCATCATATTCATGCCGCAGCCGATGATGCCGCGCATCCCCGCCGTGCCGAACTCGAGTTCCCCGCCGAAGCGGTACTCCTTCTCCTCCTCGGTGAGCCCGAGAAGAGACTTTTTGCAGTGCTCGGGGAGCCGCGGGTCGTTGATCCATTTTTCGTAATTCTGTTGATAGTTCATATTCTCCCTCCTTATGGGTCGATCCTTGATTGCGGTCCGACGGGACCGCTGAGATACCAAAAGAAAAAAGGCACAAAAAGCCGTGCCTTCACGTCATTGCGGTTGAGGCTCCGAGGGATCCTCGATGACGTTTTTGGAGACGAAATACCTCTTGCCCGTGTCGTTATAATACTGTACGAACTGGACGGTGAGCAGGAAGATATAGCTGAGCGGGACGGTGATGAGGAGCGCGCTCCCGACCGTCGCCAACGTGAACAGGACGTTCATGGCGATCACGATATAGATACAGGCGATGTAACAGGCATACCGCCCGCCGAAATTCTTTCTCTGTCTGAGGCTTGCACGCAGAGAGGCGCAGACAGGCTTCCCGTCGATCACCGCGGGCATCCATGCGCTGATGAGCGTCATCTTGAGCGCTTCGAGCGCAACGATCGCCGTGATCGTAAGCGCGACTGCGATAAGGACGGTGACCGCTCCCCACGAAGGCAAAAACGAGGGTGCATAGAAGAAGAAAAACCAGCAGGAGAGCAGGGTCAGGGCGTCATAGAGGAAGCACATCGGCACATAGACGACCTGATAGAGCGCCGCCTTCCCGATGCTGCGGAAATAGGCCTGCGAGAAGCTCGTGCGGGAATATGTCCCCATCCTGTCCGACACGACAACGCCGCTCGAGAAGAGCGCAAGGCCGTTGACGAACCTTGAGAGAAGATAGATGAACATGAGTCCGACGACGCAGCCGATGATGGGCGCCGTATTGAAGACGATGAGCCTCCCGAGGTCGGTGACCGCCGTCTGGAATTCCCCCTGAATGTGTTGCAGCACCGACGAATCCGCCGTAATGAGGGCATGAACGAAGGTGTCCACGAGCTCACGCAGATGTGCGACCTCGGCGCTCCCCGTGATGGCGGAGAGTCCCAGAGACAGAATGACATATGCGATGCTCCCGAGCACCGCCGCCGTAAAGAAGCGGTACAGAAGGAGTTTGAAGACGGAAGTGAAGTTTTCCGCCGTAATGTCGACGGCGTGTTTGAATCTCATAGCAGATCACAGCTCCCTGTAACTCTTCAGGCGGTCCTCCCTGTCCAGCTTATCCGTTTCGAAATACACCGTCTCCATGCGTACGCCGAAGCTCATGAAGAGGAAGACGCACAGCACGAAGGAGCCGATCGTAAAGACGGACTGGGGCAGAAGGGAAAGGGCCGACAGAAGGAGAATACTGCCGCCGAAGGAGAGGAGAAGGGAGACGAGAAGTTTCCCGCGTACCCCCGCCATCAGACGGTAGGAATAAAAGAATGCATCGTAAGTACGGAAGCCCGTCACCTGCTTGCAGGGCAAGAACAGATAGAGCAGCGTAACGAGATAGGTGAGCAGGAACACAAACGAGCAGAAAACGAACAAAAACAGAAGGTAGAACACGACCGTCGACCGCAGACGGCAGACCACAAACAGAAGCGCCGCGACGACCGCTCCCCATACCTCGCACAGGGCGGCATAGACGAGCGCCATGCAAGTGACGGGCAGGATCATCCATTTGAACTGCCGCCAGAGCCCGCTGAGCGTCCTTTTCCCGATCCGCATATGTTTCTCGACGAATACGAGCATAAGGGCGAAGCAGACACAGCACAAAACCGCCGTGGCGACGGTGAGAAGCGCCCCCTGCCAGCTGTCCACCCTGACGAGGGAGAAGGCGCGCAGGAGCCAGAAGAAATCGATGTCGTGCAGTCCCCCCGTGAAGAAGGCGTGCATGACATAAGAGACCGCCTCGTAATCAAACGAAAAGGCGAGCAGCGCCGCGGGTATGATCGCAAACGGCATCACATACCATAAATTTTTCAGGATATATTTCCAATGTCCGAAAATCGTCCGCATAGGCCACTCCTTCCTTACCTCTATATTATATAACAAAATTTTTTCCGTGTAAAGAGATTTC
>CANQLW010000034.1 GCA_947624805.1 uncultured Clostridia bacterium
ACGGTGACCGAACGCGGGTCTCTACCCGCGTGAGACGGCTCCGCCGAAGGCGGTGGTGGGGGGGATCTCGCGGGGCTTCGCAAATAAATACGTTCGAGGAATGTCACCCTCTGGGATATTGAGTCATCGTCGCGGACGCTCTCCCCGACATTAAGCCGAAGGGGTTCGGCAAATTGAGTGCGCTTAGGCAGGGCAACCCTGCCACGCGCCGTTAATTGGAATGAACCCCCTCCCCTACCCCTCCCCCTGAAAAAGGGGGAGGGCGGGGGTAAGTGGCGCCTCCACCCGCTTGCGGGGGGAGGGTAGGGTGGGGGGCGGAGGAGCCTTTTCTCGGACTCCGTTCTTCGGGATCCTTCGGCTTCGCCTCAGGATGACGCGGAGGGCGGGACAGGATGACCGCAGGACGTGCGCGGGGCAGGATGACCGCAGGACGCGCGCGGGGCAGGATGACGCAGGGGGCGGGGCAGGATGACCGCAGGGCACGCGGCTCAACATGACCGTAAAACAAGGGGCGGGATGACCGTGGGGCGGGGCAGGCAGGTTCCGAGAAGAATGCTTCCTTATCGGATGATCTTCATGACGTTCTCGTCTTTCGTGATATAGATACATCTGCCCGAGGTTTTCACCACCGCATCGGAGCCGATCCTCTCTTTGAGGCCCTTCACGATATCGGCCGAGGAGAGCGTCGCGACCAAGGCAAACCGCATATTCGTGTCTATGCCGATGATCATCTCCTCGATATCCCCCGCCGCGACGGTGTTGCCGATGAGCCCGAAGATTGCCAGAGCGTTCAGCGACAGATCAGACGTGTCCCCGTCTTCCAGTCTGTAAACGGTGAAATCGTTTTCCTTCAGCTTCTCTTCGATCCCGTCATAATCCGCATCGCAGGCCGTCAACATCACTGCGAACGTCATCAGGGCAAGGAGCACCGCCATCACTTTGCATACTTTTTTCATAATATCCTCCGATTTTTATTGATCATTTGCTTTCATCTGTCCGATCGGCCTCTCATTCCGCCGCCGTTAAAAGAACAGGAATTTCCGTTTTTTACAGACAACTTTCCTGACACATTCGAGGTAGGCGGCATTCTTCGGATCCAGACGGCTCACGATGGATCGCCCCGTTTTGGCGCCCTGTTTGCCGAGCCTCACCAAACCCATCCGCAAAAATCCGACGAACGGCTCATTCGTCTCTCCGCCGACAAACTTGTTTTTGATGTCCTCCGAGACGCCGCTTTCGACAATCTTCTCTCCCGCAAACACGATCGCCTCATACGCCTGCACATTGGCAGATGCTTGCAGGATCTTTTCCTTTCTCCCCGCATACTGTTTCGTATGCCCGAGGACGGCTGCGAGCAAATTGCTCAGTTCATCGAAAACAGATTCGAATTGCAATCCCTTCTGCAACCCGCCTTTCAACAACATCGCCGCCGCATACGCCGTCACGACTTCGGAAGATCCTGACAGCAATTGCTCACAGGTGTGCAGTTTTCTGTCGATACAGACGGCGATCTCGGCGCAGACGCTCTTGGCGGAGGGGAGATCGCAGAAGCAGTCGGCGACCTTCCTTGCATCCCCCGCTTCGATCGCATCGAAAATCGCCGCGTAGGCTTGCAGATACCTGTAATTTTCGCACCGTGTGATATATTCATGGTGCAGGGCATATTCAAAGAGAAACTCCACGCCGTCCGCGCGCAGTTTTGTCCTGAAGGCGTCGCAAAGGCATTCTTCGGCATACGGACGCAGCAGCGCTTCGCTGATCCGCGTGCAGAGCGCGTCCGTCTGCCCGTTCCATGCGCCGATCATCCGCGTATGCAGGTCGTCATCCGCCGAAAGTACCCCATAGAGATCGGACCGTCTCAAGGTCTCGGGCAAGAGCTCGCAAAGGATCGCGTACATCCTGCGGTCGGCCTGTTCGGAGGGCTCCGTCACGATGCTGCGGAGATACCGGAATTCCCCGATGAAGTCCGTGATTTTTCCGCCGCACAGGATCCCGAGAAGGTCTTCGAAGATCTTTTGCGAGGCGTGCTCCGTGACGACGGAACGGATGACGGTTTCCTTGCAGAATCCGTCCGCCGCCATGATCTGCTCCAACAGCCGCGACGACTTCTTCCGACGGCTGACCATGACCGCCTCCATGATCTTGCCCCGCGCCGACGCCTGCGATTCGGCGCTCTCGTCGGCGAAACAGAGATCGAGGAGCCGCACGAGCTTTTGTGACAGGTCATCGCCGTAGGAGAGCATTTCATATGCCGTATCGTACAGCTTTTTCTTCTGCCGCGGCGTCAGGACATCCCTGTGTGTCTCGAAAAATTCCAGAATCTTGTCCTGTATCGCGGCGGTCCTGATCGTAAGCAACAGCTTTTCCACGATCATATTGCGTACGGGCTCCTCTTCCTCGGTGAAGTACTGCGAGAAGAGCGCGAGGATCTGCGGCTGCAGGAATCCGCCGTAAAATACGCTGCAGAGGTCCTTGCAGATGAGGGAACGGCTCCTCTTTTCCTCATTCGCATAGTTGTTGCGGATGAATGCGAACAGTTTATCCCTCATGATATCCGTATGGATCATCTCCAGAATTATCTTCATGGCGTCCGTTCTGGATCTCGGCGGTTCCTTGGGGTAGAGTTTGCAGAACTTGGAAAAGATGTTCTGCGGGATCGGCATATGCAGCCTCAGATATCTGTTCAGGCAGCTCAAGACGACGCTCCGCTCGGACGGCGTGAGCGCATCGCAGTATTTCTCATAGATACAGAAGAGTTCATAGACCTTGCCGTCGTCCGGAAGCACCTCTTTTTCCGTAAACTTATTGCTGTACTGGCGGAACAAAAACACGAGCCCTGCGATGGATTTCAGCTTGGGCTCCCGCAGGGAGGCGTCTTTCTCCGCCGCCCTGTCGCAGAATCTCAGGAATGAATTTCTCAGCGCCGCATCGGTCAGAAGGCCGTAGAAAAATTCCACGGTGACCTCGTTGGCGTGATAGTCCTCGTCACGGATCCCGTCCGCCGCACGGGCGGACATATTGTCAAAGATATACCCCTTCCCCGAGGGGATCCCCATGCAGTCGGGCGGCAGAAATTTGACTTTGAAGCCGTTCAGCTTGGTATAATCGCTCAGATATGTAATGAAAGAGATGTTCTCGCGGATGTTGCCCGGAAAGATCTGCAAAACGGCATTCATGAGGTCCAGCGCCATCTGCGAGACCTCCGACGCGTTCTTGCCCAGAGTCACATAGATGGGCTTCCCCTTCCCGCAGGCGGCGCACAGGAGCGCGAAGATGAACCGTTTCATCACCTTCGGCGTGTAATTCTGTGCAAGCGGCTGCAAGCTCCCCACCCGTGCCGCGGCATACTCTTTCACCTCGGGCAGGACGACGGGAGCGGAAGAGGTCAGATTGAAGCATCCGATGTCGTGCACGAAGGCAGAGGGATCGATGATCTTCGTCCCGATGCCGTACAGTGCCCTGCGCTTATCCTCCCCGTCCAAAATCAGCGAATGCACCAGAAAGGAGCTCCGCTCATTGGTGTAGTCGCGGGGGATGTAACTCAGACAACTGAGGACCGCCTCGCCGCTCTGGGCCGTAAAACGGCAGTAAACGGGGGGCAGCTTATTCTCCCAGATGAGGATATTTTCGTACTTCGTCGGCCTGTAATCGCAGATCGCGGAGAGCTCGTTTTCGATGAACTCCTCCTCCAGTTCCTCCGATTTGGCAAAGGTGTCGTAGCCGTCGGTATGTCTGAACATACTCTTTCTGGCGGGCACGCGCGAATAAAAATGTTGATAAATCATCTCTTTTTCCTATCTACCGTCAGGTGACGTCTATCGTCAGAAGTTCCTGAATGCTTGTCACGCCTTTGAGCACGTAATCACGGCATATGTTCCACAAGGGGACCATTCCGCCCTGTCGGGCGAGTTCGCGCAGACGGTCTAAATTCTTTTCCCGCGCGATCACCGAGCGCATCTCGTCATTGACATACATGATCTCGTGCACCGCGATACGGCCCTTATAGCCCGTGTGATTGCAGAACTGGCAGCCCTGCGGGCGGGAAATGGTGACGGGCTCCGAAAGGCCGAGGATCTCCATCTCCTTCGCCGTCGTCTTGCCCTTCTTTTTGCAGGCGGGACAGAGGCGTTTGACGAGCCGCTGTGCGATTACGCCGACCAGAGCGTCCGCCACGAGATAGTCGGGGACCCCCATGTCCTCAAGACGGGTGATCGCCCCGGGGGCATCGTTGGTGTGCAGGGTGGAGAAGACCAAGTGGCCCGTGATGGCGGCGCGGACGGCGATCTCCGCCGTTTCCTCGTCACGGATCTCGCCGATCATGATGATGTCGGGGTCCTGACGCAGGATAGAGCGCAGCGCCGTGCCGAAGGTCATGTTTGCCTTGGGGTTGACCTGTGTCTGGTTGATGCCGCTCATGGTGTACTCCACGGGGTCCTCAACGGTGATGATATTCAACGTCAGTGAGTTGATCTCTTTGAGAAAGGCGTAGAGCGTCGTGGATTTTCCGCTTCCCGTGGGGCCCGTCAGAAGGACGATGCCGTGCGGCTTTGCAAGGATCTTGTCGATGATCGCGTTGGAATCGGGGGTAAAGCCGAGGTCCGCGCGCGTAAAGTTGAAGGAAGTCTTGTCGAGAATACGGAGAACGAACTTTTCCCCGTGCATGGTCGGCAGGGAGGAGACACGGAAATCGTAGTCCTTGCCGCCGATCGTCATCTCGATACGCCCGTCCTGCGGGATCCGCCGCTCGGCGATGTTCAGACCCGACATGATCTTGAGGCGTGCACAGATCGCGGCATAGCTCTCGATGGGAAATTCCGCACGGGTCTGCAGGGAGCCGTCGATACGGTATCTCACGCGGACGACTTTTTCAAAGGGCTCGATGTGAATATCGCTGGCGCGGTAGGGTACGGATTCGCGGATGATGGAATCGACCAGCCGCACCGAGGGATTATTGATGACCGCGTCCTCTTTGATCGCCACCGCCTGCAACGAGTTTTCGGCGCTTGCCGCGAGTTTGCTGTCCTGCTCGGAATTGAGGTCGCTGAGCGCGGCGGATGTGGAGATCGCCGCGACGATGGAGTCGATGTATCTGTCGATCTGCACGGACGGCACGAGGACGAAATCCATCGGACAGCTGAAGGCGACGGCGAGCGCGGAGAGGGCGTTGCAGTTCACGGGCTGCCCCGTCGCGACAAGCAGCATCCCCGTCCGCGGATCGATCTGCACGGGAACGAGCTTATGCTTCTTCATGAACCCGTAGGAGAGTTTGTCCATCAGGTCCTTGTCCATGTCGAGCATATCCAGCTCGATCCCCGGCATACAGAAAAATTCCGCCATGGCGTCGAGCGCGGTCGCCTCGGTGCAGTATTCTTTCAGGATCAGATATTCATCCACGCGCAGGCCGAGTCTTTTGCAGTCGTCGAGAATGCGGTCCGACTCGCTTTTACGGACGATCTTCTTATAGATGAAAAACAGGAGTAATTCGTAATTGATGTTCATGCGCTATCCTTCCCCCGCCATGCGGTTGCCGTATGCGATATGCCGTGCATCCGTTGTCGGCGCTATGGCGTTCTTGTTTTCCCCTCCGCCTATCTTCCGACGGAAATGCCCTGCATAATCCCGAGCATGGGCGAATACACGGCGATGAACAGCACGCCCACGATCACGCCCATGATCGCCAGCATGGCGGGCTGGATCTTGGAGGCGATGGATTTCAGCGACGTCTCCACCTGATCGTCAAAGAAATTGCACGATCGGTTCATGACGTCGTCGAGCGATGCCGTCTTTTCGCCGACGGAGACCATCTGGATCATCATCTGCGGGAAGATCTTGTAGGACCGGAACGCCATCGTCAGACTCATGCCGTGCCGCACGTCCACGATCGCTTTTCGGAATTTCTGTTCGATATAGGGATTTCCGAGCATATTGGCGACGTTTTCCATGGCATCCACGATATTCATGCCGCTCGCGAGGAGCAGGCCGAACGCACGGGCGAACCGTGCCGTGACGAGGTTGGTCATGATCCTGCCGATGCCGGGGAAATTCGTGAACAGTCTCGCATATTGGAATTTGCCCCATTTCGTCCGCCCGATCAACCAAAGCAGGGCGATAACGCCCGCCGTGATCGCCAGAATCCGCAATCCGTTTGCGAGGATGAAGTCGCTCAGGCCGTAAACGACCGCCGTGAGCCCCGTCGGGGTGATGTCCAGAGAGCTCAGCGCCTTGCGGAATGTCGGGATGATGTACGCCAGCATGACCGCGACGATCCCCACCATCATCACCAGAAGCACGATGGGGTAGGACATGGCGCTCTTGATGGATTTTTTGATCTTTGTGTCCGATTCATAATAATCGGCGAGCGAGTTTAAGACGAGTTCCAGCTTTCCGCTCAGCTCCCCCACCTTGATCATGCTGCGAAAGAAATCGGGGAACACCTTCTTGTGTTTGTTGATGGCGTCGGAGAGCATCAGGCCGCCCGTGACGTCCTCATGGATCTTTTCGAGGACCTTCTTCAGCATGGCGGTATAGGGCTGGGATTTGAGGATCTCCAGACAATCCACCACGGTGATACCGGCGTTGATCATGATGGCGAACTGCCTTGCAAGGACGGTGAGTTCGGCGAGCTTCACCTTGCCCGAGACGGAGAAGAATGCCGAGGGCGTCGCGTCCGAATAGGGCTTGGCGGAGAGCAAAAACAGGGACTGTTTCGCGAGCTGCACGGCGAGATCCTTCTCATTCTGTGCAACGAACGTGCCCTTGAAGATCTCCTTCTGCAAATTCATCGCTGTATATCTGTACTTTTTCAACGTTGTGACCTCCTTGACGGGCTATAACGCCATCAGCCAGCCGACATAAGCGTTCACGATGGGCGTTCCGAAGAGGAGCCCGACGAGTGTTCCCAAAACGAGAAAGGGCGCAAAGGGATATTCCATGTCCTTCCCGTGTTTTTTGATCAGACGGATCGCAGTCAGCACGATACTCCCCACGATCGTCGCGATGAGCATCGCGAGCAGCAGATTTTTCCACCCGAGGAGAAGTCCCATGGTCACTGCCAGTTTCACGTCCCCGCCGCCGAGGACGTCCCGCTTTCTGATCAGTCTCCCGACGTAGAAAAAGATCAGAAAGAGCGCGCCGTTCACCCCCATGCCGATGAGTTTCTCCCACCAAACCGTTTCACGGTCGAAGAAGACCGCGGCGACGGCGATCACAAAGAGTGATATCTGGAACCGTTCGAGGATGATTTTGTGTTCGAGGTCGATAAAGGCGATACAGACAAGCAGCGAGCACGCCGCCATCATGAGGCAGGCATAGACGATGCCGAAGGCGCTCCAATCCCAGAACCGCCACACGCAGACGAGCCAGAGGAGCATATTGAGGATCTCCACGAGCGTATAGCGGAAAGAGATGTGCTGTCTGCATGAACGGCATTTCCCGCCCAGGATCAGATAGGACAGGATGGGGATATTGTCATACCACTTGAGCACATAGCCGCACTTAGGGCAGTGCGAGGCGGGTTTTACGATGCTCATCCCCTCGGGAACACGGTAGATCACCACGTTCAGGAAGCTCCCCACGCACAGCCCGACCAGCCCCGACAGGATGTAAACTGCGATCATCATACTAAAACACGTTGATCTGGTTGCCTTTCAGGGGGCACATGGCGCCGAAGAGCTCCAAATGAGACGTCACGAATTCATTGTGTTCGTTCTTGGCCTGAAAATCCACAAACTCCAAATCCCCTTCCTCACGGTCCCCGTTGGCAAGCTCCAGAACGCTGCAATACTTCTCGGGCAGGTTCACCATGATGAACTCGGGCTCGCCCTGTGCGATCAGTAAGGGATTTCGCTGGATGAGCGTCTTCGCCCACTTGATGAAGACGCGGAAATTCTCATAGAGGTACCCCTCCTCCGTCGCAGGATTGGGCCGCGTCATGAATTTGGGGAGTTTCCGCGCAACCTTCTTCCGCATGATCTTTACGTCCGAAGCCTGCGCCGAGGCGGCAACGGATTCCGCCGTCACCAGCCCGTCGTCCTCCTCTTCCCCCTCTTCATGCTCTTCGGCGGCGCCCGACATCGTCAAGGCCTTCTGCCGCGCCTTTTCCTTGGCATTCAGGACGATGAGCTCCGCATAGGAGTGGTCGAACAACATATCCTCCTGCGGCATTCTGTTCTCTTTGAGGGAATCATACCCGAACGGCAGTTCGAACCACCCCGTCGACCGCTCTTTGGCGCAGAAGACAAAACGGGCGCTGTTTTCCTTGATGTCCAAAAAGAGATAGTTCGCCCCCTTGCACTTGGGACGGAGAGCGGAGACCGCACACGCCGTGCTCGCAGAGGCAGAAATCAGCGTCTTCGCCGCCATTTTATTCACCGAACAGGTCGAATACAGCGACGCCACGAGCTCACGGCGGATCATCGAGAGCGCATACGTCGTGTATTGCCTGTTGTGCCCCGCTACAAGTTTATTGAGCTTCAGATCCGCTAAGTTTTTATACTGCGTCTCCAGCGTCGCCTCAAGATTGCTCTCCATGTGCTTTGCCTGCATGGTGGGCACGAGGACCACGTCCTGCGCGACCGCCCGATCGGGCAACACCATCGCGATCTGCGCCGAGTTCATCGACGGGTGCTTCTCGGCAAATTTCACGAGCGCCGAAGACAGAGCCGTGAAAAACTCCTCGTCAAACAGCCTCGCCTTATAGCTCACCTTCTCGAGCGCCAGAGAGCTCCTGTTCTTGCCGATCATCGTCATGAACTCAAAACAGCTCTCCCGCTCGTTGATCGACACTACCGTAGAAAAATTTTGTGCCATGCTGACCTCATTTTTGCCCGCCGCGCGGACGGCTCAGGAGTTATACGACCATTGCAGAATGTCGCAGTCCTCCGTTTCGGCGTTGTACTCCGCCGTCACCACAAGGACGTTTTCCTTGTGGGCTGTATCATAGATATATAGATTGAAACGGTGCGAGGAAGTCTCATAGACCATGATCTCATAGTCCTCCGAAAGATCCAGCCCCACGATCTGCGAGCGGAGCCTGTCCGCCGTGACGTCCTCGGGGTCCGTACGGATCAGACCGAGAAATTTCTCCCCGACTTCATCGAACATCGCCCGCGCACGGCTGTCCCCCACGAATTTGCCGCTCTGGTTGGAGATATACATCGACATCGTCAGAATCGCCACGCACAGTAAAAACACGACAAGCATGAATACCACCGACATCTCGATCGCGATGCCCTTCTTGTTTCTCTTCATGGCGTCATCCCTTGCTGAATGTGATGGAACAGAGCTGCCGAGACGACTCCGTACTGTATGAATAGGAGTAAAATGTCCCGTGCGCAAAGTCCACAGAGAGCTTGATCTCATAGACATAGTTGATGTTCTTCACGAGATACCCGCTGTCCGCCTCCTCAAGATCGTACCCCGCAAAGGACGCGGCACGGTCAAAGGATTCAAAATCATCGGTGATCTTGAAACATTCGAGGAGATTGTAGCTGTCGTTCGTCGCGTAGATCTCGAGGCGTGCATTGTTGATCGTCGTGTTCGACTGAGTGAGCACGGACACCGCCGAGAAGGACACGATCGCGATCACGGCCATAGCGATAATCACTTCCGTCACGGAAAAGCCCCGTCTTCGGTTCTTCATGTCAACCTCCCTGCACCCGTGTGCCTACGGTGAAGGAAAAGAGCTCGAATTGCTCCTTGCCGTTCGCCGCCGTCGTATCGTATTCGATGCTGCACTTGATCAAAGTGTTGCCGCCGACCGTCGTGCTGTAAAATCTCGCACCCGTAGCGGCCTTTGTCTTGTATGTGCCCGTCCAGTTCTCATATTCGGCGACCAGTTCGTGCCCGTTCCCCTCCGTGGCATCCGTCTCCTGCAAATACAGGGCGTATTGCTCCGAGGGAGCCTCGGCGCGCGTCGCGAGAATGTTCTCCCCGTCCGTCGTCAGAAGATAGTCCTCGCTGTCGAAATGGGAGACCCACTGCACCACCATCTCTTTGAGAAAAGCCATGTCGTCCGTCGTCTCCACGACGTTCTCAAAGTTGGCGATATTGGCATGGATGGTGAGGGAGAAACTCACGATGACGACGGAAAGGATCGCGAGCAGTAAGAGCGCGATCACAAGTTCCGCCAGCGTAAACCCTTTTTTGTTACGCACAGGTTTTTCCTCCCGTTCCGGACTTTATAGTGCGCAAAAACCAACCTGCAATGCTTGTCCCGACGTCCCCTTCGGCCGTCTTTGCAAGCCCTGCAAGTTGATCCTATGCATGATCATCCCCTTGCCCACCCCCCTACCCCCCTCCTCAGGAGGGGGCATGACGCGCGGCCGTGAGGCGCCCCGCCCTTCGCGTCATCCTGCCCCGCGCGCATTCTTGTTGCTCTAAGCGCGGCACGAGGAGCGTCAGCGACGAAGTAGGCGTAGCCGAAGGATCCCGAAGAACGGAGTCCGATTCTTGCCCACCCCTTGAGGGGTGGGTGGCGAGCGTTAGCGAGACGGAAGGGGTGTTCCCTTGCCCACCCCCCTACCCCCCTCCTCAGGAGGGGGCATGACGCGCGCCGCGGGCGCGAGGCGCCCCGCCCTTCGCGTCATCCTGCCCCGCGCGCATTCTTGTTGCTCTAAGCGCGGGCGCGAGGGGCCGAAAATCAAAAGACACTCGACGAAAAATCGTCGATACTTTCGTCGGGTGTCTCAATGAATTTGTTAAGTTAGATGTTATGCCTTTTCCTGATGCATGAATGCAATGGACGTATCGAGGATATCACTGCTGTAATAGACATTGACGGTGACTGTCTCGGGATCCGCCTCCCCCGTTACCGTCCATGTAATCTCGGTATAAGTAAGTGTGATATAATCCGCCGTCGTAGCCGTTGCAATGTTCTTAGCCGTAAATCCTATGACAGATTCGATTTGTTTCGCAACAACTTGTTTGTCTACATCGGTAGGTGTAGCTGTGCCATCCGTAACCAAACCATCTTGTTTCGCATTCAAATACTTCGCCGAGACAAAGACCGTATATGCGCCTTTTCCACCGAAAACAACTTCTTTTGCAGAAAGTTCCTCTGTTCTCGTCAATTTGCCGTTCTCGAATTTATATGCATAATTAACATCACCTATCTTATCGGACGTCACATTCTCTCCGGCTGTATTCTCCTCTACAGGTGAATCACTGAGAATGTAGAATGTGGAGCCGTCAGAAATGCTGCCGTTGGACAGGACGAGGACGGCCGTCTTGGTGGTGTTCGCCTGTTCCATGGCCGCCGTCTCACGGGCGTTGGCGATGACCGTCGAGAAGGTGGGGATCAACACCGCCGCCAGAATTGCGATGACGGCAATGACGATGACAAGTTCGACAATGGTAAACCCTTTCTTGTTGTTTTTCATACTATTATCTCCTTATTTTATTTTTTCGGTCAATTATGTGCTCGCCGTTTAACCTGCGGGCCTATCGGTCCCGTTTCCGAAGCACGGCTTATAAACCACCGCAAAGCCTTCTTTCTTCGGCCATGCCTGCTGTGTTACATCCTCATGTGTAAACTCTTGGCTGTCGATATAATATTTCAAGCCCGAGAAGTTCAAAGCGATACCAATTCCGCTGTTGGCCTCTGCGCCCGTGGTTGCTTCCTGAGCCCCCTTGGCGAGAGATCCGACAATATAACCGAACGCGGGCGTTACCTTAGCGGCAGCGGCGTTAAATTCATAAGTCGCTCTTGATTCAACATTCTTCAATGTCAAGCCACAATGTATTGTCTCCTTCACCCCATCATTATCGGTATCTGCATTGGTCGGGTCATATTTTGCAATGATGCCGCCAATCGTTATACCCGTCAATTTTCCGCTGTATTTGCAATCCTCGATCGTCAAATCGAGATTGCCGCCCTGCATCTTGTTGACGAATCCGACAATCCCGCCGCAGGTTCCATAAGCGTTGATCTTTTCTGTCGTAACATCGCAGTTGATATCGCAACGGGTGATCTTAACGCTACCGCCGCAGCTCGTGACATGGGTACCTGAACTACCGCCGATGAAGGCGACCAGACCGCCGACACGGGCGACGCCCCGAACGCTGCAGCTGGATTCCACCTTGATGTTGCTCAGCGTGACATCGATCGTTTCGTTGTTGTCCGTGCCGATAATTCCGCCGATGATCCCTGCGCAGTTACTGTCGTTTGCGTCCGGTTTCGCGTACGCATAATCGCTTGCAGGGTCGACGATATTTACGTTGCGGAAGGTGATATTTTCAATGGTCGTCTTCTCGCCCTTATTGCTCGTGATGCCGCCGAAGAAGCCGCACAGATAATAGGTGGAAGTGGAACCTTCGAACTTATACGCATTGATATAGCCCGAGCTGTCGGTGAGTCTCATTCCGTCGATGATGACGGGATTGTCGGAATCTGTAGAGCCGAAATAGCCCGCGAAGAGCTTGGCGCCCTGCCATTCCTTGCCGCTGATGTTCAGCGTCGTGCCGCCCTCGATGACGATGTTGGCGTCGTTCACGACGGAACCGTTGTTCATCTGGACGAACAGCGAATACACGAGATCGCCCGCTGCCTTTTCTGCCGCGGTCAGTTCCTGCGGCGTCATTGTTTCTTCATTGCCCTTGGAAATGCTCAGCTGGTACACATTTGCCTTCAGTTTTCCCGAAGACGAGTACTCGGGCCCATGATCATCATCATAAATCGCATACGATTCGAGAACGGCACCCGCCTTGCCGGGATCGGCACTGCTGTTATAGCCATATAACTTAGCCGAATCTTTGTTGATACCGAATTTCTCAAACTGTTCTACGACTTTCGAGCTGAGTTCAACCGTCTTGTCAGTGCCTGCCGTGGAACTCTCAAACTTAAATTCGTAGTTACCATCCGAACCGGACTGAAGGCCTACGCCTTGATCGCTCACGGTCGCGCTGCTGCTGCTGAAGTTGAGTTCTACCTCCAGAGCGTTCTTATAGGTCTGGTTGTAGAGCAGGAAATCTTCCGCGTTGGCGACGACGTCCAGAACGCTGTACTCCTTTGGATATTCCACGACCCCCGCCGAAGCATTATAGAGGACGCACCTGTTGTCCTTCCGATACCAATAGACTTCGTAACCGGACGTCAGGCAGGTCCAGTTGTCGGCATCGTAACCCGCATTTGCGATGACACGCATAGCATCATCGATGGTCTCGGCCTTTCCATGGAGTGTTTCATCTGCCTGAAGAGCGATATTCATTTCACGAACGGCCTGCATATCGGCGGAAAGGTTCGCCTTTTGGACCAGCGAGGAGAAGGTGGGAATCAGCACAGCCGCCAAAATCGCGATGACGGCAATGACGATCACCAATTCCACGATGGTAAAGCCTTTTTTGTTCTTTCTCATAGAATTCTTCCTCATAGAATTCATCCTCCTTTTTTCATGATTTATGACCGTGCGGCCCTGCGGGGCCGTGAGCGGCTGGGTTTGGATTCCTTCCCAATATAGAATTGTGAGAAGGGTTTACAGCAGGCAGACGAGCAAACCGATCGCGACGGCGACGGCGAGGACGCCGAAGAAGAGGCCGTAACCGAGCACGGGGGAGACTTTTTTGTTCCATTTGGACTCGGGTTTTCCCTCGGCGGGCGCTGCTGCCTTTTCGGGCTCTGTTGCCTTTACGGGCTCCGCTGTTTCCGCTGCCGTTGTGTCCGTGGCGGGGGCGGCGGGTTTTTTGGGTTCCGACGACGGTTTTTTGGCGGGGTCGGCGGGTTTTGCTTCAGCTGTGTGTTTTTTTCCGTTTGATTTCTTACTCATTTTCAGATCTCCTTCACGTTTTTTCCTCGTGCGGGCCCGATTTTGGCGGGACGGCACACGTGCCGAAGTGGTAATTTTAGTTTATTGTATCACCCCCCCCCCCCCCCCCAGTCAAGCGTTTTACACAAATTTTTTGGATTTTTCCAAAAATTTTTTGCCGAATAGGCGATTTTTTGCCGAGTTTGTCGAATTTTATTGAAATTTCTTGAATTTTCTCGAATTTTGCCCCGCTCCCGTGCCCTCTTCTCCCCTCATGTTGTTGACAACTCCCCGCCAAACCCCCACCCCCCTACCCCCTTGGATGGACTTCGTTCTTCGGGATCCTTCGCTACGCTCAGGATGACGCGGGGGGAACGGGCAGGATGACGCGGGGGGAACGGGCAGGATGACGCGGGAGGGGAGTACCCAATGCCCGCCCCCGTTGAAGGGGGCGGGGTAGGGGTGGGGGTTGAAGCCTGACCCCCTACGGGGGTGGGCAAGGGTCGGACTCCGTTCTTCGGGATCCTTACTTCGCGGCAAAGCCGCTCGTGCCGCGCTTAGTGTAATAGAATGCGCGCGGGGCGACACGCCGCCTGCGGCGGCGGCTCAGGATGACCGTAAAACGCGGGGCAGGATGACGCGGGGGGTGGGCAAGGGCAGCGCGTAGGGGCAGGAGGGGGCATAACACATGGGGCAGGATAACGTGGGAGAAAGGTATAATTTCCGCGCAAACGTTCTATAATCGGCAGGTTGAAAATGTCATCGGGATCCAAAAAAATTCATGCCGACGTCACGGTCTCGGCAAATTTCCCCGCCTATGCGGGGTACGGGCGCAAAGACGCCTGCAATGTGCTCATACAAAACAACGGGAGCGAGGATATCACGCTCACCGTCAGAATCATCTGTCCGCAGCCCCTCTTTGTGCCCTTCGAAGAGGAAGTCTGCGTCCCCGCCGAGCGAACGGTCTCCCTCCCCGCGGACATCTTTTCTCCCCTCTTTCTCACCGACTGCGACAATGTCCTTCCCTGCCCCGCGGCCGCTCTTGCCCTCATCGGCGGAAAGGAGATCGCACGGCATGATTTTACCGTCTGTGCCCTTCCCTTCGACTATTGGGAAGGCCTCGGGGGAGATCCCGAAAAGCTCGCTCTGTACGTCCGTCCCCGTCTCCCGCTCTGCGCGGAGATCCTTCTCGAGGCGGACAGCAGGCTCAAAGTCAGGGGGTTCGGGCAGATAAGGGGATATTCTAAGGATAAGAACGCCGTAAAACAGCTCTTCGCGGCAGTCTATGCCGCCCTGAAGCATAAACTCTTCGCCCGCACCTCGGAGACGGATTGCACGGTCCCCCTCTCCTGCTGTCCCGATCTCATGGGAAGGCGGGAAGCGGGGGCGATGGAGCTCGCCGTCCTCGCCTGTTCCTGTCTCGAAGCGGCAGGCCTTCGCCCCATCCTCGCCGTCGGGGAGCGCGAGATTGGCGTGGGCGTCTGGCTGAGCGAGACCTGTTTTCTCGATTGTGTGACGGAGGAAGCGGAGACCGTCGGGCAATATCTCTCGGAAGGAGTGGACGAACTCGCCTTTTTTGATGCGAACGACCTCTTTTCAGACAAAAAGGGGGCATTTTCCGCCTCCGCCGCCCATTTTTCCGTCAAACTCGCCAAGGGGTGTTACCGCTGTTTTATCGATATCCGCCGCTGCCGTCTGGATGGGATGTTGCCCTGCCCCGCGCGGGGAGGCAAGGAAGAGGACTTCGAGCTCTTTCCCGAGGAAGCGCTCTTCGATGCGCCGCCTTCCCCCCTCTCCCGACACGGAACGCCGCCCCCGCCGCCCCCGTCTTACAGTAATAAATGGGAACGGGAGCTCCTCGATCTCTCGGGCCGAAACCCCCTTGTCGCCTTCACGGGAAAGCGCTGTCTGCATATCGCCGCGGCGGGCGCTGATGAGATTCTTCTATCCCTCAGGCGGG
>CANQLW010000035.1 GCA_947624805.1 uncultured Clostridia bacterium
AGGACCCCTTCAACGTACGGGACCTCTATGTCCAGCGCTCTCAGGGTTTCCTCGATTGCCTCTTTTACATCGTCGTCGCGGCGGCGCTTCTGTCCCGCATCCATTGGTCCCTTCTCTTTCTGCCCCTTGCGGGCGGCGCGTTCTGTGTCGCCGTCATCCTCATCTACAAAAAACGGATCAAGGAATACTATGAAGCTGTCTGGCGTGACTCCGCCACCCTCTCAACGACGGTGCAGGAGAGCATCTACGGCGTCCGTACCGTCGCTGCCTTTGCACGGGAAGCCGAGCGGGAAGCGCAGTTCGATGCCGACAACGAGCGCCTCAAAAAGACCGAGTACGGCGGGATCGACATCTTCGCCTACCGTGACCTCAAGATCCGTATCGCCCGCGTCTGCGTCTTCCTCGGAACCCTCGGCCTCGTCATCTGGCTGGGCCTCGCGGAAAGGATCACGGCGGGGGAGTTTACGGCGACGATGGCATACCTCGGGAGCCTCATGTGGCAGTTCACGAGCCTGATCTTCAACGTGAACGCCTCCCAGCGTGACTTTGTCAGCGGCAAGCGGCTCTTTGATTTCCTGAACGCCGAGGACGAGATCGCAGACCGCTACGGGGACAAGACCCCGTCTGCCCGCCCCGACATCCGTGTGGAACATCTCTTTGTCAAAAGCGGCGAGCATTACGCCCTCGAGGACGTCTCCCTCGAGATCCCTTACGGCAAGAAACTCGGCATCATGGGCAAGACGGGCAGCGGCAAGACGCTTCTCTGCAAGCTCCTGCAAGGGCTCGCCGAGGCGGACGAAGGGGAGATCTACATAGACGGCGTGCCCATTCATGAATACGGCCGCGACGCCCTGCTTCGGAGCTATTCCTATGCCATGCAGAACGTCTTTCTCTTCTCGAATACGATCGCGAGCAACATCGCCCTCTACGACCCCTTTGCCGAGGCGGAGCAGGTGGAGCGTGCGGGGGCACTCGCCGAAGTGGATGAGTTTGCAAAGCGCTTCCCCGACGGGTATCTTACGACGATCGGCGAAAAGGGCTTCGGACTCTCGGGCGGGCAGAAACAGCGGATCTCCATCGCCCGTGCTCTCTTCAAAAACGCCTCGGTCTTCATCTTCGACGACGTGACGAGCGCGCTCGACCTCGAGACGGAGCACGCTGTTTTCCAAAATCTTGCAGAGGAATGCGCCGAAAAGACGCTCATCCTCGTCACCCACCGTGCGACCGCTCTCAAGGACTGCGACGAGATCCTGTTCCTCGAGGACGGAAAGATCACCGAGCGTGGGAATTTCGGCGAACTTATGGCGCTCGGCGGCAATTTTGCCCAGATTTACAGCCGTCAGGCGAAAGAAATGAACTTTACGGAGCAGGCATGAACGATCTCTATTACAAGGACGAATATGTCAAAGAGAAGTTCTCCGCGCACATGATGGGGAAGCTCCTCAAAAGCGCCCTCCGCCACAAGGGGCCCTTTTTCGGGAGCATTCTCATCGAAGTCGCGCTGGGGCTCTTTTCGTTGCTCCCCGGGATGCTCTATTCCGTCATCATCGCACAGCTCTTCCCCTCGGACGGCGTCTTCGGCGAACGGTTTATTCTCTATACCGCCCTCGCGTGCAGCGGCCTGTTCGTGGCATGGGTCGGATCCCTCGTCTTCGGACACCTCGAGAATCTCGTGCCCGTCAAATACGGCACCCTGTTCGCCACCGAGCTCAGAAAGGAGATCATGGACCACGTCATGCAGCTCTCTTTCCGATACTTCGACACCCACTCGACGGGCAAGATTCTCGTCCGCGTCACCAACTATGTGGACGACATCTCCGAGCTCTTCGGCAATCTCTTCTATTCCATCATCTATGCCGCGGGCGTGACGGCGGTGGGGATCGTGTGGATCCTCTGTCTCGATGTCAGGATCGGCGGGGCGGTCGTGCTCACCCTCCTTCCGCTCGCCGTCCTCATGTATATCCTGAGCGTGCTCATCCACAGAAGGTCGGGGCTCGACCATAACAAGAATGCAAACTACACCGCCTTTGTCGCCGAGAACATCGGCGGCACCGAGGTCGTCCGCGCCTATAACCGTGCGACGCTCAACTGCAAGATCGGCAAAGACCTCTTTCAGGAATACCGCCGCGCCTTCATGAGGACGACAAACGTCCGCGAGGCGTTTTTCCCGCTCTCCCACGGCTTTACGAACGCGATCGTCCTCGTCGTCGTGTACGGCGTCGCGCTCTTCCTCGGACTCTCGGGGGGAAGGATCGATCTGGCGATCGTCGTCGCGATCGGCTCCGTGCTCTCCGAGGTGACTTCCTCGATCGGCAACATCTGCACGAATCTGACGACGGTATTCACCCTCACTTCCAATCTCGAGCGTATCTACGATACGATCGACACGCCCGTCGAGATCTGCGACGAGGCGGGGGCGGAGGAGCTCGGAACGTGCAGGGGGGATGTGACATTCGACGACGTGACCTTCTCCTATGTGGAGGGGATCCCCGTGCTCGAACACTTCACCCTCGAGGCAAAGGCGGGGGAGACGGTGGCGCTCGTCGGTGCGACGGGCTCGGGCAAGACGACGGTCGTCAACCTTCTGTCCCGTTTCTATGACGTACAGGGCGGTCAGGTCCTCCTCGACGGGAAGAACATAAAAAAATACACCCTGCACTCGCTCAGAGAGGGAGTGGGGGCGATGATGCAGGATACCTATATTTTCAGCGGGAGCGTGCTCGACAACATCCGCTTCTCCCGCCCGTCGGCGACGGACGAGGAGTGTATGGAAGCGGCGCGTGCGGCGTGCTGTGAGGGCTTTATCGCCCGCCTTCCCGAGGGGTATCATACCGAGATCTCGGAGGATTACCCGCTCTCGGGCGGGGAGCGGCAGCTCCTCTCCTTTGCGAGGCTCATCCTCGCCAATCCCAAGGTGATCGTGCTCGACGAGGCGACGAGCCATGTCGATACCCAGACCGAGCTCGCCGTGCAGATGAGTCTGAAAACGCTCCTTTCGGGCAGGACGAGCTTCGTCATCGCACACAGGCTCTCGACCATCCGCGACGCGGACAAGATCGTCTTTTTGCGCGGCGGCAAGATCATGGAGCAGGGCACGCATGAGGAACTCCTCGCCTTGGGCGGCGAATACGCAAAGCTCGTGAGAGCGCTGTAACGGCTTAGGACTGAATATTGTTTTGGTACAGGGCGGAGATTTTCTCCGCCCTTTGTCTGACCTTTTCGGCGAGCGACAGGGGGGAGAGCACGGTAATCCCCGCGCCCGCGGAGAGGATGGTGGGGATGAGCGCCTCGTCATCGGGCAGGACGACCTCGGCATAATGCCTGCCGTTCTCCTCATAGATGTTATCGACGCTCAGCCAGTCCTCGGCATAGGGGAGGGTCTCCTTTGCGATCTCGAACTTGACTTCGATGACCTTCTCGTTTCTCCAGAAGTTGAGGGGGATATCCTCCCGCGAGAAGGGTTTCCGCTCGAAAATCTCGCCCGTCTTCGTGATCGTACGCATCCGTCCGAGGCGGAAGGTACGGAACTCCCCGCGGAGGGTGCAATACGCCCAGACATACCAGATACTCTGTTTATAGATGAGAAGATGGGGATGGATGACTCTCTTCGTCGTCCCGCCCGTGCGGTCGACATATTCGATCGCGAGCGCTTCCCTGTTTTCCGTCGCCTGAGAGAGAAGGGAGAGCTTCTCGGAGATCTTCCGCTCGTCTCCCCAAGTCCCGCTGTCCACGAGGATATTGCCCGAGACGGACAGGTCGAACTTTTCCGTCTTCATCTCGGAAGTGAGCTTCTCGAGCGCATTCTCGAGCACACTGTCATGCGTCTGTTCGAGCATCGCGAGGATCGCCTCGACGGTACGGGCGTATTCCTCCTTCGTGAGCAGTCCCTTCGGGAGCTTGAAGTTGTCGGGAATACTGATGCCGCCCGCGGCGCCCCGCGTCACGTCGATGGGGATGCCCGAGATCGTCATCTCGTCCACATAGCGGTAGACGGAGCGGATGGAGACGCCGTACTCCTTTGCGAGGGCGGAAGCGCTCACTTTTCTCTTCGTGAGCAGGGCGAACAGGATCTTGATCATGATTTCGTATTTCATAATTGCCTATGATTTTATCACAGACCATAAAATTTTGTCAAGATTTTTCGGGGAATGCTCCACAATATCACGCTTTCCCATTGACAAGAGCGACAAAATATTGTATAATAAATCCGACAATGCCTATATCTGTCCCCAAAGCGGGACGGTACAAAGGATAGATGTCGAAATAATTTCAGAGGAGGCAGTCAATATGGCAAACTATGGCAGCCTGCTCCTTGCGGATATGGGCGTCGGACTCGCAGTCGCGCTCATCGTTGTCGCCCTTGTCGTCGGCGCCGGGATCGCCGCGCTCGTCACTTGGGTAACGCTCAAAAAAGTTTCCGAGAAGAGATCCCGCGAAAAGCTCGATTCGACCGAGAAGCAGGTCGAGGAAATGCTCGAAAAGGCGGAATCCGAGATCAATCGGCGCAAAAAGGAAGCAATTTTAGAGGCGAAGGAACAGGACTTAAAGCGAAGAAACGAATTTGAACAGGAGATGAAGGAGAAACGCGCGGAGCAGAAGCGCGTCGAAGACCGTCTCAACCGTCAGGAGGACCAGCTCGAAAAACGCGAGACGGAGATCGCCCGCAAAGAGCAGTCCCTCGAGGCGCAAAAGAACAACTGGGCGAAAAAGAACGAGGAAGTCCAGAAGGTTCAGGAACAGCTCTCCCGCCAGCACGAGCTCATGCTCGCCGAACTCGAGCGGGTCGCCCAGCTCACCAAGGACGAGGCGAAAAAACAGCTTACCGAGGAAATTTTAGACGAGACGCGCAGAGACCTCGCCGTTCAGGTGAGGAATCTCGAGCAGCAGGCAAAGGACGAGGCGGATATGAACGCCAAAAACGTCATTACCCTCGCGATTCAGCGCTGTGCGTCCGATCATGCCTCCGAGAGCACGGTCTCTGTCGTGCCCCTTCCCAACGACGATATGAAGGCAAGGATCATCGGCAGAGAGGGCAGAAACATCCGTGCGCTCGAGAATGCGACGGGCATCGAGCTCATCATCGACGATACTCCCGAGGTCGTCATCCTCTCGGGTTTTGACCCCGTCAGGCGCGAAATCGCCCGTATCACGCTCGAGCGGCTCATCGGGGACGGCAGGATCCACCCCGCCCGTATCGAGGAGACGGTGGAAAAAGTCAGAAAGGAACTCGACCAGCAGATCAAGGAAGCGGGCGAGAACGCGATGTTCGAAGTCGGCATCTTCGGCTTGCATCCCGAGATCATCAAACTGCTCGGCAGGCTCAAATTCAGGACAAGCTACGGGCAGAACGTCTACCGCCACTCCATCGAAGTCGCCCAGCTCGCAGGGCTCATGGCACAGGAACTCGGGCTCGACGTCAACTTTGCAAAGCGCGCGGGACTCCTGCATGACATCGGGAAGGCGGTCGATCACGAACAGGAAGGCACGCACATCCAGCTCGGCGCGGATGTCGCAAAGAAATACAAGGAAAACGCGATGATCGTCAATGCGATCATGGCACACCACGGCGACGTGGAACCCAAGACGATGGAGGCCGTCCTCGTACAGGCGGCGGACGGGATCTCGGGCGCACGTCCCGGGGCGAGAAGGGAGACGGGCGCAGGCTATGTCAAGCGTCTCGAAAAGCTCGAGGAGATCGGCGCGAGCTTCAAGGGCGTCGACAAGTGCTATGCGATTCAGGCGGGCAGAGAGGTCCGCGTCATCGTCAAGCCCGATCAGGTCGACGATGCACAGGCGCTCTTCCTCGCAAAGGACATCGCCAAGAAGATCGAGAGCGAGCTCGAATATCCCGGCCAGATCAAGGTCAACGTGATCCGCGAATTCAGAAGCGTCGAATACGCAAAGTAAAACAAACGGGAGGCTCCTTCGGGGAACCTCCTTTTTTATCACCATTCAGGGCAAAACGCCCGCTCATCCGTCCGTGCGGCGGAAATATTTTCACCGACGAGGTCACCAATGCTGACAGAAACCGCGCCCATCGTCCCCACGCGCAATCTCAATTTATTGTATATCATCCTCGACTGCATCTTCCTTGCGGTCCTTCTCGGGCTATTGATCTGGAAGAAGCGCTATTCCACCGTGCTCTTCGCCCTCTTCGGCGGGATCCTGTACACGGTCGTGGACTTCGGCGGATTCTATCTGCTGAGCCATACGCGTACGGTCTACATCGGCGGCGTTCTGCAGGGCATGGGCGGCACATTTTGGGTGCTTTTATGGATGTCGATGAGCTACGGCATCACGAACTTTGCATTCATCTGGGTGCTCGTCGGGAAGGATGCATACGCAAAGTATTGGATCTTCCTCATCCTGATGTGGTGGATGATCGCGCCCTCGATCGCCGAGCTCGGCGGGGAGGCGACGATCACGACCTCCCGCACGACGGGCGCCTATCATGGATGGATGGGGGTCGCGCTCGTTTTGTCCTACCTGATTCTGATCTTCTTCCTGCTCCGCCGCGACCCGAAACAGGCGTTTGTGAATGTTCTGTATCTGTGCCTGATCGGCTTCTGCGTGCAGTTCGGCTGGGAGTTTTCCCTCCTCGTAAACGGCATCCGCCCCATGAACGCCGCGAGCCTGAGGACGCTGATCGTCAATTCCTGCCTCGAGACAAATCTCGGAATGCCCGCGATCTATCTCATCTATTGGCTTTGGCACAAGCGCTTCAACGAAGACCTCTCGCGCGGTTGATTGCCGTCCCGCGCGTCATGCCCCCTCCATAGGAGGGGGGTAGGGGGGTGGGCAAGGCGGCGCTCCCTCCCTCGCGTCATTCTGACCCTGGGCGCAGCCGAAGGGGAAGAATCCCGAAGATTGAAATTCGGACTTCGTTCTTCGGGATCCTTCACCCCCTACGGGGGTTCAGGATGACGCGGTAAAGGCCTGCCCCCCCTTGGGGGCGGGTGGCGCGACGTAGTCGCGTCAGGTGGGGGTCTACCCCTTTTACGCGTCATTCTGACCCGCGCGTCATGCCCCTTCCTCGCGTCATTCTGACCCTGAGCACAGCCGAAGGGGAAGAATCCCGAAGATTGAAATTCGGACTTCGTTCTTCGGGATCCTTCGCCCCCTACGGGGGTTCAGGATGACGCGGTAAAGGCCTCGCCTGACCCCTTGGGGGCGGGGCGCCGAGCCCACAGTCTACAATTACGAGATCTCTTTCCGAACGCTCGCGAGGGCGTTTTTTTCAAGCCGTGAGACCTGCGCCTGCGAGATCCCGACTTCGGCGGAGATCTCCGTCTGCGTCTTTCCTTCGTAATATCGGAGCATCAGGATCTTTCTCTCCCGATCGGTCAGACGGTTGATCGCCTCACGGAGGGCGACGTGCTCCGTCCAGATCTCATCGCTTTGGGATTCATCGTAGAGCTGGTCAACGAGCTGCAGCGTGTCACCCGTCTTGTTGTAGACGGGCTCATAGAGGGAGACGGGGTCCGAGATCGCATCGAGGGCATAGACGACTTCCCGTTCCTTGACCTGCATGACCGCGGCGATCTTCTCGATCGTCGCCTCTTCGTCCTTTTCCTCGAGCCCTTCCCGAACTTTGAGGATGCGATAGGCGGTATCGCGGATGGAGCGGGAGACGCGGAGCGAATTTCCGTCCCGCAGATACCGTTTGATCTCGCCGAGAATCATCGGCACCGCATAGGTGGAGAATTTGACGTTGAAATCGAGATTGAAGTTGTCGATCGCCTTGATGAGCCCCACACAGCCCGCCTGAAAGACGTCGTCCGCATTGGCATTCTTCGCCCAGAACCGCTTGACGAGGGAGAGAACGAGCCGCATATTGCCGATGATGAACTTCTCCCTCGCCTTCTCGTCGCCCGCCTTGAGCGCACGCATGAGTTCGTCCATCTCCTTCGAGGAGAGTTTGGGGAGCCCCGCAGTGTCGACACCGCAAATACTCACTTTACTGATCATATTTTACCTCCGTAAGAGCAAACGCTCTATGTACGCCCCGGAGCTAAAAGTATCAGCAATCCAAAAAAATTTATACGAGTTTGGAAATTTCCTTCTTTAACCGTTCGATGATCTTCTTTTCGAGACGGGATATGTAGCTCTGCGAGATGCCGAGCTCATCGGCGATGTCCTTTTGGGTCATCTCCTGCCGCCCGCCCAGCCCGAACCGCATATACATGATCTTCCTCTCCCGCTCGGGGAGACGGCAGAGCGCTTCCTTGAGGAGCTCCTTCTCGACGCTCGACTCCACCCCGCCGTAAACCGTGTCGCTGTCCGTCCCGAGCACGTCCGAGAGCAGCAGTTCGTTGCCCTCAAAATCGGTGTTGAGCGGCTCGTCGAAGGAGACTTCGCTCTTGAGTTTGACCGTCCGCCGCAGATACATCAGGATCTCATTCTCGATACAGCGGGAGGCGTATGTCGCGAGCTTGATATTCTTGTCCGTCTTGAAGGAACTCACCGCCTTGATGAGCCCGATCGTCCCGATCGAGATGAGATCGTCCCCCTCGACGCCCGTATTCTCGAATTTACGGGAGATGTAGACGACGAGACGCAGATTGTGCTCGATGAGCTGTGCCTTGATCCGCTCGACGTCCTCGCCCGCCTCTAACTTTTTGAGCATCTCGCTCTCTTCTTCGGGGGAGAGGGGAAGGGGAAGCGCTTCGCTCCCGCAAAGGTAATGGATGACGTTTTCACCTTGGATCTTTTGTAAGAGCGACCGCAGCGCGCCGAATATGTTCATGATCTCCCTCCACGTAAGCCGTATGTAAGATGATTTGATACTCCTTTGAAGTCTGTCCGACCGTAAAGAACACGTTTTCAAAATTCCGATTCCCGACCGTCATGCGGGCACAGCGGAAAACGGGGGATTCTTTTTCACCGTTCACCGTTTGGATGCGCAGGATACCCTCACGCGCCGTCCCGTTCCCGAACAGCGCCAGCGCGGCGGGAGGGGAGAGAACGCAGACGGGCGCTCCCCCGAAGGTGAGACAGTTCCCGCTGTCCGCAAACCCCTTGGCACGGATGCTCTTGCCCGCATGAGTAAGCCCGACCGAAAAAAGATTTTTTTGGATGCTTCTGTATCTGAAAAACCGCTTTGCGGCGAGTATGGCGGCGACGCCGAAGAACCCCGCCCCGCCGACGATGAGCCCGATCGGCGCCTTTTCGACGATATACCCGTTCCCCTCGAGATAGGGGACGTCAAAGAAGGAATAGATCGCCGTCAGCATCCCCCCGAGGGCGAAGGTGAGCGCAAAAAAGGAGACTGTCGCGACGATATAGGTCTTCGCACTCCCTTGTTTGACGGCAATGATAGCAATCAGGACCCCGCCGAGGAATTTGATGAGATACGCCGCCCATACGGGGAGGGTAAGGAGGGGGAAGACGATCGCCTCCGCCGCGCCGACCGCCGCCGCAAGGAGGAGACGAAGCACGCCGATCCTCCCCCGTGCACATTTGAGCGCGAGGAACAGGAGAAGCGCGTCGAGCAAGAAATTTTCCGCAAATGCGAGCTCAAGATAGACTTCCATCTTCCACCCCGTGCTTGGTATTATAGAGGATGAATCGGGGGGAAAAATAGAAAATCGTGTCGAAAAGTGTCGGAATTTGGCAGATCGGACGGCGCCGTGAAAAGATTTGAAATGCTTTCACGCCCGATTGCAAAAAATTGTTTTTTACGGGGCAAAAACCGTTGACAAACGGCGGCAAAACGGGTATAATGATTCGCGTAATTTCGATATGCGCCGTTAGCTCAATTGGATAGAGCGTTGGTCTACGGAACCAAAGGCTAGGGATTCGAGTTCCTTACGGCGCACCAAAGGAAAGGCACCCCTTAGGGTGCCTTTCCTTTGGTGCGTAATAAGGGTTCGAGAAGACCTACGGGATTCGCCCCGCGTGCGTTCTTATTGCTCTAAGCGCGGCACGAGCGGCTTTGCCGCGAAGTAGTTCCTTACGGTCATCCTGCCCCGCACCCTACGGTCATCCTGTCCCGTGCGCGTTCTATTGCACCAAATTGTTTCCTCGTTACAAGTGAGCGGCTCGGATTTCCTTTTTACTTCAAGGAATAGCCATACAGACAGCCCGCCGAAGGGTTCTCCCCTCGGCGGACTTTATAAATCGTCTGCAAAATAACTGCCTATCTTGATTTTCGTATGGGTTTATGGTATAATAACGGCGACAATCCGAATTTGGCGGAGAAATTATGTATTTTGAAGATATCCCTTGTTACACGCAGTTTAGGGAAGTAAAACAAAGCGTTACAAAAACGGTGCTATCCTTCTGTGATACCGCTGAATTTTTGGGAAGCGATATTTACGGGCTGAAAGATATTTACGATTTATACGGCACACAATATGAAGATATCATTTCTGCCTTTCTGGATTGCCGCCATGAAGAAAACGACAACGGAATGCGGGGAACTCTGTTCCGCTTCCGACTGACAGAACCGCTCAAAAATCATATTCTCGACGAGAGCCTTACCTGTATGTTCGGGGGCGAACCTCCTTTGCTCGAAAATTTGGCTCTGTTTCAAGGCGAAAAATGTCTTTTTTCCTGTGTCTCGCACGAAGTCTTTTCGCTGTACCACATGGCAGAAGTGGACGACAGCCTCAATGATGCGGTGTTATCCGCCGTAAACGACACCATCAAGAATATGCCGCTATACGGGCAAATGCAAAAAATCGCATTGGGCTTGAAGAACAAGGCAAAAGCCGATTTGAAAAAAGAAATTCGTATTCTCCGCGACCTGTGCTGGTATGTCGATGAAGCGGTGCACTACTATTTCTATATGAAACCGTCTAAGCCTTGTGACTTTACGAAGTTTCGGCAAATTGCAAAAAATTATCTGACCGAAGATACATATTCTGTCCTCGCTCCGTTGAACGATTTTGCCGACCTGCAGCCGCTTCCAATTCCCAAGACGCCGAACGAAACGATTGGAAGCAGAGAAAAATTCGCGCCGCAATATCTGCAAAGTGAATATTACAAGCAAGTTGAGCGGGAACTGAGTATGTTGGAATACGTTCTTGATCCGACATCCCGTTGAAGGAGGAGATGTGAGGAAGGACACAATGAAAAAAATCTCTTCTATCATTTCAATCGCGCTCGTCCTGCTGTTCACTTCTGTCGGAATGGCGGCGTGCATTCCTACGGGCTTTTTTGTCGATTCGGATGAGGACGACGCCCTTCATAAACTCGAAACCTTTCTTGACCGTTTGCAAAACGAGGACAAAGAAGGTATCAAAGAGCTATTCGCCCCCAACGCCATTGTGGGGTTGACCGACTTCGGCGAAAGCCTCGACGCACTGCTTGAATATTTTGGCGGAGAAATCAAGTCTTATACAAAAAACGGTTTGATTACGGATAGGGACAAGGACAGCGGCATCGAGAGGAAATGGTATGTCAAGTCGAGCGATGTGACAACGACGACCGACGTATTCCGCATGGCGTTCTATTGGTGTGCCAAAGACACGGGAGATAAAGGGAATGTAGGAATTACAAGTTTTTATATTCTCAAATTCAACGACGATCCCCATCCGACATACTCCTATGGGGGCGACGGATTAAGGACTCCCGGGATAAATATCGGCAAGGTGTACCTCTTTGATCTGCCGGATGGATGAAATCGGCAAAACATGATAAAGGTGGTATGATGAAAATATGACATACAAGATTTACGATGAAAATCTTCCGCATGATCGCTATGAGGTTGCAGAAGTTTTACAAAATTCAGACGGAACGAAGATCGTTTTGGAAGGTCTTTCGCATATTGTGACCGTCAATTTCGGCTTTGTAGAGGCGCTTTGCATTTGTGACGAAGGCAGAAGAATCGAATCTTATCATCAAATTCCCGAAATTCAAGCCTATCGGAAGGCGGGCTTCGAGGGGAATCCTCTCTATCTTGCAGAGGGTTCGGACTTTATGAATTGGCTGATGAAAGAAAGTTGCGGCTTTGCGTTTGATGACCTGCACTTTGCGATCATCACAGAGAACGATTTTCTTGACATTGCCGCGCCATTCCCGCCGAAAATCGAAATCAAAGAAAAAATATAGGGGTCAAAACGATGAAATATAATTCTGACAGGCGACCAGTCATGGACGGAATGAATTTTCTTACGAACGTTTCTTTCCACGATGCAAAACTTGTCGATGTGCGTTGCGATGAAATATATGGGAAAGAGTATCTTTTGCTCCTCGTCGATTTTAAGACTGCGCAAGCACCGCCCGCGGGCGGAAATTTCTATGAAATCTCATTTTTGGACGGAAAACTTATTCAGAAGCCGAAGCGAGTGAAAAACTGTTATATCCTCTCGCTCGACTGCTTTTCCGCAGAGCAATTTATGCGCACCCGAATCGAATTGGAGTATTTTGTGGACAGCGAAGCGCACCATGATGTTTTAGAAATCGAATTTACAGGCGTAAATGTTTTCAAAGCAAAATAATATAGAACCGCCCGCCGCGGTCATCCTGAGGGAGCGTAGCGACCGAAGGATCCCCTCAAACGAAGTCCGACCTTGCCTGCCCTCTCCAGAGGGGTGGAGCAAAGCGAGACAGGTGGGGGTTGAGAGCGCCTCCCGCCTCCTCCGTGCGTCATTCTGAGCGGAGCGCGAAGCGCGGAGTCGAAGAATCCCGAAGATTGAAATTCGGACTCTGTTCTTCGGGATCCTTCGAAACTTACGATTCGGACTTCGTTCTTTTTCACAGTCTCAGGATGACACGGAAGCAACGTGCGTGCGGCAGGATGACGCCATTATAGCGAGTGACTGAGGAGGGGATAATGTTCCGCCTTATCTTTCAAGCAGTTTTGCTATAATCAGATTTTTGATCGGTTCGGTTATTCCATGTTCAAGTTCGGTCAGCACAAACCGATCACGGGGGAAATTTTCATTTGTAAAATCCTCATCGTCGACCGCGACGAACGTCGTTATTTCAGGATAATGAGCAATATAAGCCATAATTTCGGCGCCGCGACTATCCAGAAGCGGCGTTTTACCGTGGAAGTCATCATCGGTTATGCCGAACGGACGGAACTGTTCCAACATATTCAAAATATCTTTTTTGTACAATCGCCAAAAACTGGACAGCACCAGCTTGCAGCCGGTTATGTCTATGATTTCCTTTAACCGTCGGCAACATTGTTCATCAAATACATCATCTGCGGTATTGTCGCCCCAGTTCACAACGCCTTCCTCATGCAGGCAAACAACGCCGTCAATGTCTAAAAACAAAACTTTCATTTTATATTCAGGCAGTTCTTATTGCTTCAACCCGGGAAATGCGCAATGTCTTTGAGGCGGAATTGCGATTTGATCTCCTTGAGAAACGGTTCCCACAAAAAATCCCCGTCCGAATCGACGACGCTTTTCCCTTCCGCATTCGTCCAGATGCGACCCCGCGGGAAGTACTCATAATGAAATTCTGCATATTCGGGATATTTCGCCTTGACGGCTTCCCACAGTTCAGAGTGAGATTTTTTGGCATGGTCAAATACGCTTAAAAGATAATGTCCCGGGTCTTTCATACACTCGATAAAGCCAATTCCGCCATCTTTCACTTCGAAGGGGGAGATTTCATAAAGATGCGATAAGTCCTCATGCGGAAGGGCGGGCACGACCCAAAATACTCCCTCGTCGGGCTTTGTATTTATGGAAATGTGCTTGTGAAGTTCCGAGAAAACAATGTCCAAAAGTGCAAGCGGAATCATTTTGAACGGATTTACATTGGGACGCCCCCAAACATAATTGACCCCGTCTTTTTGATAGAGTTCAAGAAGGTTATTATCGTCAAATGCCGCGGGATAGGAAAAATCGGGTTTCCCCAAGCCGATTTCGGCGAGAAAATCATTTTTCCCCGTAGAAAAGAGAATGATGTCAGGGCGCAAATAGGAGACGAGCCTGCCAAATAAGTCACACGTTAATTGTTTTTGGATAGATTTCGGCAGTTTGCTCCATGTCGGGTCTGTGGCATCGGGAGTTTTTAAGTCGATATGGATAGCGGTATTTTTCGCCGCGGAAACGCCGAGCTCGTTTCCCGCATAGGAGACATCGCAGTCCAAACTACGGAGAGCTTTTTCGTAGCAGTTGAAATAAGCACCGAACGGGTTGATATGAAAATAATTGTTGAATGCCCAAGCAATTTTCTCATACTCCGCGTTTTCCCAATGCGATTCCGTGACATAGACGGCTTTTTTTGATTTTTTATCGTCGAAAGTAAAGAAACGCGGTTCGGAAAACTCCCTGTTGGACGGATTGAGACCGACTGTAATGACGCGAATCTCCGAGCGGAAATAGGCATCCATATCGCCGAACCAAAGGATCGGAAAGTTTCCTGCTATCCTTTCTACGGGAGGCAAGCCTTTCACTTCCTCAAATTTTTTCCATGCTTTTGCAAGCAGAATACCTACATCGTCATGGCCTTTTGCCGAAAAATGATAATTCCAACAGAAATTTTTTTGTATCGTTTCAGACGGTACATCAAACGGTAACTTTTTCATGTGCACTCCTTAAAATAAAAATGTTCTAATATAATGCCGTTTGAACCAAATTTCATAATTTCACTTGTCACACCGATTATAACACAGTCATAAGAGAAATGCAAGGCGCAAAGCTATAAGAAAATAATCCGAACGCTCGTGCCGACCTTTGTAGCACAAAAAGAAGCCTCGGTCGGGGCGAACCTCGCCTCGTTTCTGTTTACCATTTCTCTGCGCCAAAGGAAAAGGCACCCCGTTTGGGTGCCTTTTTCTGGCGCAGAGAAGAGGATTACGTCGCGTTATAGGCAAGACGTTTTGTACATTCTTAGCCGAACGCTCGTGCCGACCTTTGTAGCGCAAACAGAAGCCTCGGTCGGGGCGAACCTCGCCTCGTTTCTGTTTACCATTTCTCTGCGCCAAAGGAAAAGGCACCCCGTTT
>CANQLW010000036.1 GCA_947624805.1 uncultured Clostridia bacterium
CCGTATTAACCTATTCTTTACTTGAATTTTCTTGCCTTTCTTTTCTTCTCTTGCTTTGCAGTTGTCAATCTCCGGAACCGCTTCGACAGAAGCGTGCGTTGATGCAGAGCGGCAGGCCGTTCTGCAAAAAGCGTACATATCATAACACTTCCCCGAAATTTCGTCAAGCAATTTTGGAACCTTTTTTTGACTTTTTTACGGAAAATATCGGGAAATTTCAGGCGGGACAATATCTATTGGCGCAAACGCGGCGCGGGCACAAGATATAGTGAGGGGCGCGTGCGGAAACTTCGCCTTCATGACGAAAAATGACAACAATTTTCTCAATGGCCGCCGCAGCCGTTGCAGGATGAACAGTTCCCCGAGCAATTTTTCGGGGGCTTGCCCGTCGCGGAATACACTTTCCCCGACCATGCACGGGCGGCAAGCCCGCCGCACACGGGACAATATACGGCGGATCCGTTTATTTTTTCCTCGGATAGGGTTCCTCGTACTCCGTAAGACCGAGTAAAAAATCCACGGAGACATCATAATATTCCGAAAGTTGCGCTAAAAGGGTCAACGGGATCTCCCGCCTCCCGGTCTCATATTGCGAATACGCATTTTGTTTTACGTGCAGATACTCTGCCACCTGCATCTGCGTCTTCCCGCGCTCGCAGCGGATCGCCTTCAATTGCAGCTCCATAAAATTATTTTAGAATATCTCATTATGAGATATTGACATATGTGTCATTTTGTGATATAATTTGGGAAGCTGCCTGCTTTGGGATATCTCACGGAGCCGCGGCGGCAAACACAAAAGCATTTCTGGAGGATGTCATGCAACATACCAATTCTCGCATAACAACAGGACAAATGACGGTCTTAATCAGCGCTCTGACCGTGATCCTGTGTCTTGTTTTCGGTGCGGCAAGCGCCTTTATTCAAAAAAACGACAACGGGAATACAACCACATGGAAATTTCCGTATATATATTATTATGAGGAATGGCAAGATGTTCCGCTCCTGCATCTTGCGACTGAAATGGGAAAGGATTCGGAGCTTTACACCCGAAAAATGTACGAGCTCAGCCAAAAAGAGCCGACCCCGCCCGAAGCGGGGGATCCAGATTATCAAACAAAGATGGAGCGTTTTCTGAAAGAAACGGAGGATATCGCCGCGGAGAGGGAATATTTAGAGAGCGCGCACGAAATTTCGCAATGGATGGAGGCTTCGCTTCCCACCAATAATTACGGTGCATTATGGGCGACGATCCTTTTCCCGCCCCTGTTCGGCACAGAAATAGTAACTTTCTTTTTCGTTACGGAAATCGTTCTCTTGGTCTTACTGTGTATCCATGTACACTCCGCCACCGATCCGACCAAAAAAGAGCAATTTGCGACAAAAGTTGCGGTCGCGTCCTATCTGATTTACGCCTTCTCATTCCTGACGCTGTTTATGATTCAAAAATCCACCCTTTTGGGAAAAGGCACACAACTGCTGTTCAGCCCCGTGACCATAATCGGACTAATTTTAGGAGCCCTATGCACCGCCGCCCTGTTCCTGAAGAAATTGATCGGCAAAAGACAAAAAGGACTCCCGATAAAATGGGATGCCGCTTCCCCCTGTACACTTTTATTATTGTTCCAGACTATTCTTTTTGCCGTAATCGGCGGATTCACGCTGTTGCCGGTTGCAAACTATACTGTGAGACAGGACGCGCCGTTCAGGGAATATCTCACGGGCGGGAAACTCGGATTTTTCGATGTCTTTTTGATGACATCGCTCGAATCGCGCTATGACAGTCTGGAAATGTTCCTTGCGCTCGCGGGTTTCGTATCGGCCGTCTGCCTGATCGGCATTTGTGCAAAGGGAATTTACAACCGTATCTATTATTTACTGTATGGGGAATGCACATACGGCGGACAGGACATCGGCTCCTTTCAAAGCATTCTCGCCGCCGTACTCGCTTGTCTCATGGGTTTGACCGTCTATGCACTGAGGGGCGTCCTCGCGCGATCTACCTTTCTCGCCGCCAAAGCCGCCGAAGAGGGCACATTGGATCTGTCGGAAGTCTTTATTCCCGCTCTCTCCGCAGAACTTTTGCCGTTGATCCTGCTCGGGATCTGCTCCGTCCTTCTTTTAGCCGCCTCAATTGCCTATCAACAATTCAGGAAAAGAGCGGGTGAAACACATCATATATAAGGAAAAAGCCTCAAACGGTGAATTTGAGGCTTTTCTTGCACAGGGCTTCGGCGTTATCTGCGTCCGCCGCAGCCGCTGCAGGACGAACAGTTCCCCGAGCAATTTTTCGGGGGTTTGCCCGTCGCGGAATACACTTTCCCCGACCATGCACGGGCGGCAAGCCCGCCGCACGCGGGGCAATGCACGGCTTCGTCATACGTCTTTACGAGCTCTTCGAATTTCTTCCCGCACGCGGGACATTCATACTGAAAAATCGGCATGACCGCATTATACTACGATCACGCCGTTTTTGCAAGTTATATCACACATTTTCCTTCCGTGAAGGAGCGGACGAGCTCCTCGGCGTGGGCTCCAGCGGCATCGAGACAGGAGACGAGGTCCCCCGCTTCTGCGATCTTCCCCCCATACTTTGCAACATAGTTCCTCAGACCCTTGATGAGCGTCTTCTCCCCCGCGACGTCCATGATCCTGTCGAAGAGGATGACCCCCTTGTCATAGGCGACGTTCCGATACTCATACAGCCCCGTATAGGCGGTGAGCGGGCGGGACATACGGGTGTCCGCCTCCCCCTTGATCTGTGCACTCACCGAGAAGAATGCACGATAGGAGCGTTCGGAGGCGGCGACCGTCTCCCTGTAATCGCCGTACAGCGGGTTGCATTTCAGAAAGTAAGCGGCGGACCACTCGGCGAGCCCCTCGTCCTGCCATGCCTCTTCGAACTGGTTGCTCCCGACCATCGCATACCACCACTGGTGCGCCGTCTCATGGGCGACAACGGCGGGGATCTGCTCCGTTTGCAGGGAGGATGAGATCATGGAGAGCATGGGGTACTCCATCCCCCCGTAAGGGAAATCCGTCTGTACGACGGTGTAAGCGGGATATGCGTATGCGCCGAATGTCTCGTGGAAACAGGCGAGGCTGTCACACGCCGCCCTGAGCGTCTTCTCGGGCGATTCATCCTCTATATAATAATAGGTAACGGGAATGCCGCAGGCGGTGGCGTCCACACGGTCCAGATGCTCGCCGAGCACAAAGGCGACGTCGCGGACGTTCTCTGCCTTCAGCGTGAAGACGCGTTTCCCGCCGCCCTCCTCGTTCAAGACCGCCCCCGCGACAGTGTAGGAGGCGGGCACGGTGAGGGTGACATCGTAATCTGCACATTCCGAGACGAACGGGTCGCCGTTTTCGCTGTAAACAGTCTCATAAAACCCTCCCGCGCGGTAGGCGCAGAGGATGGGATAGAAATTGGCGAGATTGACGTTGTGCTCCCCCACGCCGAGACGGTGATCGACATGAGCGAGTTTTACCTCGAAGGAGAAAGTGAGGGAGACGCTCTCGTCGGGGTATAGGGGCTCGGGCAGGGCGGCATAGAGGATATTTTCGTCCTCGCCGCCGATCGTGAACGCGGCGCCCGTGAGCGCCTTGACCGTGATGTCGCCGTAGCTCTCCCCCTCATAGTACGCCGCGGGCGCGTAGAGCTCGGAGACAGGTGCATACTTCGCCCCCTCGCGGTAGGCGTTCGCCCAGAGCTGGAAGGGGAGCGACGTGAGGGCGTTTTCGGTACGATTCACGGCATTTACGGTCATTTCACAGCGGAGAAGGTCCTCGGCGGGGAAATACTCCGCATCGATGTCATAGGAAGTTTTCTTCTCCCCGCCCCCGCAGCCGACGAGCGGCAGCATGGCAAGGAGCAGACAGATCGCAACAAAAGTTTTTCGCATACATCCCCCTTTTTCGGTATCATATTCTATGAGGGAGATCCTTTTCTTATGCGGGAGGTTGACAAAATGCCGCGTTTTGGCTACAATATAGAAAAGGAGGAATGATATGGAACGAAGAAAGACGGCGCTCCTGCTCACCGCAGCGTTTGCGATGAGCCTCGGCGTCTCCTTTGCCGCCGCGGCCTGCGATACCGCCATACCCCCGCTTCAGACGGAGGACGACAAGACCGCCGACGGACAGGATCCTGCGACGGACGGGGAAGGGTCCGCCAAGCCCGATACGGACGAGCCCGACAAGGGCATTGCAGATAGCGGCGATACGGGCGATACCGATCATAAGGACGATACCGACGATAAAGGCGATCAAGGCGATACCGATGATAAAGGCGACACGGGCGATCAAGGCGACACCGATGATAAAGGCGACACGGGCGATCAAGGTGATACCGACGATAAAGGCGATACCGATGATCATGATCCCGAAGAGGAAGAGCCCGCGGAGAATGTATATGAGCACACGATCGTGTTCTGCTCGACGCAGGGGAACGCGCTCTCGCGGCTGACGGAGGAGGCGATCGGGGCGTTCGAGGAAAAGTACCCCGGCTGGACGGTGCAGCACGTCGTCGCGGGCGGGTATGACGATCTGCAGGGCAGGCTCCGCGCCGAGCTCGCGGGGGGATTGCAGCCCGATCTTGCCTATTGCTATGCCGATCATATCGCAAATTACCTCCCGTCTGGGAAGATCGTCGACATGGAGCAATATCTTGTGAACGGCGGCGCCTATACCTATACATATAAAGACAACGCGGGGGCGGACCAGATCGGGACGGTCGGACGGATCGGCTTTCCAAGGGAGGAAGCGGAGGCCTTTGTCCCCGCCTATCTCGCGGAGGGCAGAGCAGTCAACTTCACGGGGTATGCGGAAGCGGGGTTAGGAGCGGATTCCCTTCTCACCCTTCCCTTCTCCAAGACGACGGAACTGCTCTTCTACCGTCCCGACGCGTTGAAGGCGCTCGGGTACACGGATGAGAACGGGAATGCAAAGCCACCCGAGACATGGGACGAACTTTGGGAGATCTGCGGCAAGGCGATCAAAATGTGGAACGGGTGTACCCCGCTCGGCATCGACAGCGAATCGAGCCTGTTCATCACGGCGGCAAAGCAGTACGGTTTCGGCTATACGGGCAGCGACCCCGCCGATCACTATCTCTTCAACAATGACGGCGCAAAGGCATGGCTTGCAGAGCGCTCCGCCGATTACGGCCTCGGGTATTTCACCACGCTGCGCATCCTCGGCTCCTACACGAGTTCCCTCTTTTTGAGGGGGCCCGAGAACGGCGGCAGTATATTCTGTATCGGCGCTTCGGGCAGTGCCGTCAATTTATGGGGCGAGGACTTCGAGACGGGCGTCGCGCCGATCCCGGGGGTCGTGCGTGACGGCGTGTTCCACGGCGAATGCATCAGTCAGGGGGCGTCCCTCGTGATGTTCACGGGCGGCCACGGCGTAAAGAACGCTGCTGAAAAGGAGATCATGACCTTCCAGTTCGTCAAGGAACTGCTCAGCGCCGAGTTTCAGGCAAAGTTTGCGATGGAGAGCGGCTGCGCTCCCATGCGTACGGATGCCTATGAGGACGCCTCATATCGGGAATTCCTCGAAGGCGCCGAAAACCCGTCCCTTTCCCTCGGAAGACAGGTTACCGCCGCAAAGGCGGCAAAGGCGATGATGATCGCCCAAGACAGGACGTTTATCCCGCCCGTATTCGACGGTTCGGCGACGACGCGCGATCTGATGGCAGACGTCCTGCTCGACGTCCTCGTCCAAAAGAAGTCGCCCGACGAGGCGCTGCTCGACGCCTATAAAAACTGCGTCGCAGCCGTATGATCGCTCCACAGTACACAAATCCGCGCCCCTCGGGGCGCGGTTTTTGTAAACGAAAACCACGTGATAGTCGCGTGGTTCAAAAGAGTCTTTGCTGATGAACAGAAAAAAATGAGAGATGAATCTTGGCTCCCCTTGAGGGGGAGCTGGCGCCGTTAGGCGACACTGAGGGGGTGTCTTGCTGCCTCTATAGGGTAGAATTTTGCGTTCTGCGAAAGGTCCAGTGAACCTTTCGCGCGTTGCGACATGAGCGCCCCGCCCGCACGTTCTTTTGTCGTCGAAGAGCGGCACGAGGAGCAAAGCGACGAAGTAGCGAAGCGCGGAATCGAAGGATCCCCTATGAGGGGCGACAAGAGACACCCCTTCCGTCTCGCTACGCTCGACACCCACCCCAAAGGGGTGGGCAAGAAAATGAGGTCGGCATCATCCCCTCCTCAGTCACGCGGAGCGTGACAGCTCCTCCCCAAGGGGGAGCTTTGGCAGAACGCGTTGCCCCACCTAAAGGGGTGGGCAAGGGGAATGACCCGTCCACGGGTAGCAAGTAACAAAGATGCAGTGACTGGCAGATCGCTTTTTTGCGCACTTGTGCGCCGACTGTTATGCTTACGCCAATGATCGAGCGCAAACAGCGCCAATTTTGAAAATCCGTTATGTTCCTTTTCGAAAATCATTTTTATCCTGCTCAGTCCGATCTGTTTCTTTGATTATCTCTCCTTTAATCGAACAGATAACTCGGATTTTCGATTTCGTCCCAGATGTCCTTCAAGAGCCGTCCGCCGATGTTTGCTTTTTCCGTAAATTCCTCGCGGGTATCATAAAATTGACAATCTTCGTCATGCCCCATGTAAATTTTTCCTTTCGAAAACATGACGCAATACAAGATCCCTTTGTAGACGAATGACATCTCGCTGTAAAAATACAGCCCGTTGACGAAGTCCTCAAACGTCGCCTTGAATGGTTTTCCTTGCCTGTATTGCTCTCTTGCCCGCCAGACGGGGACGAGCATGGGATAGCTGATCCCCTGCAATCTCCCCATTTCCTCTTCATCCCGCTCCATTTCCCAGCCGCAGTGCGGACATACCCCGTTTCCGAATTCGTCGAAAAAGGCGACCTTTCCGCAGACAGTGCAGACACCGGGACGGTCTTTTATGTATGGATCTTTCTCGCTCATAATTTCCTCCTTTCTGACGCTCCCCCTCTCCGCTGCTCCGATCCCGCGTCAAGTCCGCCCGATTCTTACAAAATCCTGTCGCCGTTGCAGTAGAGCTCTTGAGGGAGATTCTTGTAATTGACCTCAAAGAGTTCATGCGTTTCCATGTTTTCGAAGACAATAGCGTTATATTCATCGTATTCGGGCGAATCTAATTCCTCGCCGTTGTCCGATTCAAACATCGTGTCGTACTTGGCCTCGATGACCTTGTCCGCATAGACAAAACGGAACGTACAGCCCGAAATCGTCCCCTCCCTGTCATGTTTATCGATGAATTTCACCAATGCGATAAAGCCGTTGTCCTCTTTTTCATAAAAAAACATTTCTTGTCCCCCGATTCTTCTTTCGGTTTTGACGGCACAATCTGTGAAAACGTCCGATTCTTACAAAATCCTTTCGCCGTTGCAGTAGAGCTCTTGAGGGAGATTCTTGTAATTGGCCTCAAAAAGTTCATGCGTTTCAAGATTTTCAAACAGCATGGCGTTATATTCATCGTATTCTGGGGAATCTAATTCCTCGCCGTTGTCCGATTCAAACATCGTGACACACTTTGCCCCGATGACCTTGTCCGCATACACAAAACGGAAGATCGCCGATTGATTTTATTTTCTTTCGTAACGCTCATCGATACAATCCGGTATCGCTGTAAAACCGTTGCGTTCCTTTTCGTAAATCATTTTCTCTTCTCGATCCGATCTGTTTTTCTTCGGTTATGTGTTGTTGAAAAAAAGAGCAACTGTTTTACCGTTGCTCAAAATTTCTGTCATATCCTGCCGCTCGGGGCCGATCCGATATTATTTTTTCTCTTCGGGGTGGACGAGCTCGGCAGGCGAGGGGGTAGGCACGGCGGCGGGAGCGGTCTTTAAGAATTTGACATACTCCGCGAGGAGATGGCGCACGGCACGCACGCGGCCCTGATAGACGTTCCCCGTCAGATCGACGGCGTACAGCTTGAGGGTAGAAAGTTTTTTGCCCTTGGGCGTGTCGATGAGCACGACGGAGAGCTCTTTCTCGGACATACGGAAGGTAATGGCGCTGCGCTGTTCGATGACGATACGCGTCGAGGCGTTCATCTTCATCTGTGTCTTATAGAGCGCCGTGAGGTCGAAATTCACGCGGCCGTTTTTGAGCCCGAGCTGTGAGATACCGACGTCGTTGAGCGACTTATTGCCGATCGTCAGGACGGCATAGTTCTCGCGCGTTTCCGCATCCTTCGAATAGAAGCCGATGAGTTTGAGCCGCTGTACGGCGATTCTGTTGTGCAGACTGACGAGAACGGTGATGACCACGCTGAATGCAACAACTGCGATGATGAGCCCGATGAGGACGAGCACGCCTGCATTTTCATTTACCCACATATTTGGGACCTCCTTCCTGTACGTTTTATTATACATCGGCGCGTCTGAAAATACAAGTATCGGGACAAATTTTTTGTAAAATTTCCTCTCGGCCGTGATGATGTTTGTATGGGGACCTTATCCCCATTGCCCCGCGGTCATCCTGCTTCTTTTTTCTGCGTCATCCTGAGACAGTGAGCTGTACGAAGTCCGAACAGAAATTTTCGAAGGACCTCGCGGGGGGAAACAGTTTGCATATGCAGCGAGATCCTTCGGGACATTCTCCCGCGAACTCCGTTCTTTCTCACCGGCTCAGGATGACGCCGCTCTCTCGGCGCCCCTCATAGGGGAGCGTAGCGAGACTGAGGAGGGGAATAAGGCACAATCCTCGTCCCCATAAAAAATCGGCGGGGGTGCCGCCGATTTTTTTACTTCTCCTCGAGGACGGGATCCAGATACTCCGTGGGATCCACGGCGTCGTCGCCGATCTTGATCTCAAGGTGCAGATGCTCGCCGTCATGGCGTTCGATGCCGTACGCCTGTGCAACGACCCCGAGCTTTCCGCCCTTTGCGATCTTCGCCCCTTCCTTGAGGCTTGCATCGGGTTCGACGAAGCGATATGTCGTCTTGAGCCCGTCGCCGTGGTCAACGACAATCAGATTCCCCGTCTCCTCGGAAAAGGAGATGCTCTCGACCGTCCCGTCCGCCATGCAGCACACTTCCGTGCCCGCCGCGGCGTCGAAGTCGACCGCCTTATGACGGTAGATCCACCCGAGCGTCTCGTTTGTGTAGATGACATTGTACTCGACGGTATATGTCGCCCCCGCTATGGGAGAGACGAACCGTACCGTGTCTTCGCCGCCGCTCGGCTTGTTCGGTTCATCGGGCTCGGCGGGACCGCTCGGCTCATTCTGATCCCCCGTATCGCCCGCAGGGGGAACCTCGAGGGTGGGCTGTGTCCCCTGTGTCACAAACCAGACCGTGAGCACCGTCGCCGTGACGAGGAGCAGTACACTGACTGCAAGGACGATATAGGAGAGCACTTTCTTCTTGGGTTTTACTTTTTGCTGTTCTTGTTCCATCATGATCCTCCGCTAAAACTATGTAGATTGTTGACGCCTTCCGCTCCGTTTATACATCCCCGCCGAAAAAATCATACCCCGCCGAAGATGAGGGGCGTCCCGACCGCCGTCCTGCCCTCCCGTACGGCGATGTGGAGATTGACGGTCTCCCCCATGAGCTTCACGCCGCCCCCGAGCATGGGCGAAAAGAGATAATAGTTGACGGCGCCGCAGCACTCCTCCGTAAAGAGAAGTTTTGCACGGAAGCGCCCGATGAGCTCCTCTGCACGATCCCCCGCATAGCGGACACTCTCCCCCGCCACTTCCCCCGTGAAGAATTTGGCGAGCACGGGATCTGACACGGGTAGAATCTGTGCCGAAGAGGACGCGCCCGCGTACAGCTCATACCCCTCACCCTGCCCGAACACGGGGGTATGGATGAGCACGAGCGCAAACACCGCCAGAACGCCGATGAGAATGAGGCTCACAAAAGAAATGCACGCACGGTACAGCCGAAGCATAAAAAATCCTCCCTTTGCAGGAAGGATTCTTGACAGAATTTTTACGGTTTATACGGTCGGGATCACGATTCCGCGGCGGGAAATCAATCTCCCCAGCCCAAAGGTTCGCCGCCGAGGATATGGATATGCAGATGATGCACCGTCTGCCCGGCGCTCTCCCCTTGGTTGATGACCAGCCGATACCCCTCTCCCAGCCCGAGCGAGGGGGCGAGCGAGGCGATTTTTGCCATCATCCGCCCGACCAGCGCGACGCGGCTGTCGTTGAGTTCCGAAAGATATGCAAAATGCTCCTTCGGCACACATAAAAGATGGATCTTTGCGATCGGATTGATGTCCTTGAAGATGAGCATCTCGCCGTCCTCATACACCTTTTGCGAGGGGATCTCTCCCTTGATGATCTTACAGAAAATGCAGGTTTCCATTATAATTCCTCCAGAATTTCGGCTTTTGCGCCGTCCTTTTCTTGTTTCACGAGGCGGACGCGGTACAGTCCCCCCTCTTTTGCACCCTCGGCATACACCCGAAGGTAATTTTCGGTATAGCCCCCGTCCGTCTCGAAGAGAGCGACCGCTTCCTTCCCCAAAAATTTGGAAAGATACCTTTGTTCCGCCGCCTCCGCCGCCCCGAGCAGCCGTCCCATGCGCTCCTTTTTGACGGAAGCGGGGAGATCTTTCATCCGATACGCCGCCGTCCCCTCGCGCGGGGAGAACGGAAAGGCGTGCACGCGTGAAAATCCCGCCTCTTCCACGATAGAGAGCGTGCTTTGGAAATCCTCCTCTTCCTCGGTCGGGAAGCCGACGATGATGTCCGTCGTGATCGCGGCATCGGGGAAAACGGCATAGATCCTCCTGCACGCGGCGAGGTATTCCTCCCTCGTGTACTTTCTGTTCATCGCGCGGAGCACCTTCGTCGAGCCGCTCTGCAGAGAGAGATGGAAGTGCGGCATGACATTCCCCGCCGCCTTCATCTTTTCGAGAAACCCGTCCGTCACGATGCCGACTTCGAGCGACCCCAGCCGTATGCGCGCGGGGACATCTTTCAGATAGAATAAGAGCCCGCCAAGGTCGGTATCGCCGTCACGGTAGTCCGAAAGATCGATGCCCGTGAGGACGATCTCTTTGGCGTCGGATGCCATCGCCTCGGCAAGAACGCTCTCCTTCTTCCTCGAGCGGGACCTGCCGCGGAGATAGGGAATGAGGCAATAACTGCAAAAACGGTTGCAACCGTCCTGGACGCGAAGATTGGCGCGGGTCCGCGTCTGCATGGGGGCGGGCAGTTCGGCAAAGACAGTTTCAGGGGGGAACACGGAGAGAACGCCCGTCTTTTTCGACGAATGGGAAGGGCAGGCCCCGAAACGGTTGTCCGCCCCCCCTTCCTCCCCGGGAGCGGGCATGGAAGAGATGAGCTCTAAGATCTTATCCTTCCGCATCGCGCCCGTGACGAGCACGACCCCTTCCCGCGCCGCAAATCTCTCCGCGTCGTGTTCGGCGGCACAGCCGCAGACGATGACGGGGGCGTCGGGGTTGAATTTTCTGAGCCGCGCGATCGCCTGCCGCGACTTCCTCTCCGCCTCCCGCGTCACCGCGCAGGTGTTGACGAGATAGAGATCCGCCCTGCACGGCTCGTCCGTCACCTCGTACCCGAGATCTTTGAGCCCCTGCATGAGGGAGGCGGATTCGACCTCATTCTGCTTGCACCCGAGGGTGAGAAAACACGCCTTCATCTGAGCTCCCCCGCACGGTCCATGACGACGGAAAGGAGCGCAATCGCCGCCGTCTCCGCCCGAAGAATGCGTCTGCCGAGGGAGATCCCCAAAAATCCGTGCTGTTTGGCGGTCTCGAATTCTTCCTCGGTAAATCCCCCTTCGCTGCCGACCATGAGACAATATGACCCACCCATGTCCGCGATCTCCCCCTCGCTTTTTGCCAGAAACTCACAGGCAAAAAGTTTGTGGACATACCCCTCTGATACGGACATGGTATCCTCGAATGTGTCGAAATAATCCACCGCGGGGACACGGGAGCGAAGGCACTGCTTGGCCGCCTCTTTGGCGACGCGCCTCAGCCGCTCGAGCTTGTTTTCGTTCATGTAGGCGGCGCAATAGCGGGAGGAAAAGACGCCGATCCTGTTCACCCCGAGCTCCGTCGCCTTCTGGACGACGAGTTCGGTCTTATCCCCCTTGAGGGCGCCGATGAGAAGGCAGACGTCCGCCTCAGGCTCCCTGTTTGAGGGCTTCTCCCCCACGACGTGAAGCAAAAGGCTCCCCTTCTCCGCGCGCTCCACGATTGCAGCATACTCCTTGCCGCCGCCGTCGAAGAGGGTGACCTCATCCCCGACGCCGAGCCGCAGGACGTTGTGGGCGTGACGGTATTCCTCCCCCGTGAGGAGGACCTCCGCCCCGATATTTTCCACAAAGAAACGCTTGGGAGCCGCCATCACAGCCTCCTCAGAACGAGCGCCATCCATTCCCCGCGGCGCTCCCTTTGTATGGGGGAAAGCCCGACGGCGCCGAATGCCGCCTCCACCTTTTCAAGCCTGTCGGGAAGGATGCCCGAGAGGATGAGCGTGCCGCCTTCGTTGAGATGGGCGGGAATGGCAGGGGCGAGGGAGACGAGGATCTCCGCCGTGATGTTGGCGAGGATGAGGTCGGCCTTCATCGACGTGTCATCGATGAGATTGCTCTCGGCGACGATGATCTTGTGCGCCACGCCGTTCCTCTCCGCGTTATGCTTGGCGCTTGCAACGGCGACGGGGTCGATGTCGGTAAGATAACAAAGTTTTGCGCCGATCTCAGCCGCCGCGATGCCTAAGATACCGCTCCCGCAACCGACGTCGAGGACGGTGTCCCCCGCGCAAAGGTACTCCTGCATGAGGCGGACACACATCGCCGTCGTCTCATGCTCGCCCGTGCCGAACGCCATGTTGGAATCAAGGAGGACGACCTTCTCGTCCGCTTCTGCATCGTAATCGATCCACTCGGGCACGACGACGATACGGCCCAGATGAATGGGACGGAAGTGCTTCTTCCAAATATCGATCCAGTCGTCGCCGTCGATCTCGCGCTTGGTCTCCTCGAGGGTGCCGAAGTCGATCGCGCCCCCGCCCCGCTCACGGCAAGCGTAGATCTCCTGCATGATCACGGGGATCTGAGCCGCCCTGTCGGGGGAGAGGAAGGCCTTGACGAGCACATCGGACTTCGGCAATTGTTTGAGCCCCTCGTCGATGTAATCCCAGAAGATACCGTTTTTGCCCTCCTGCAGAGCGATGACATCGGCAAGATCGGAGACGGCAACGCCGCCCTCCGTATAGTTCCAGAGGATATCCGCGACGAGCTCGCTCGCTTCGCTCGTCGTATGAACAGTGAGTTCGATGTATTTCATGCGTTTATTATAGAATGCAACAGACAAAATGTCAAGAATTTCTTGCCTCCCGCACCCGTTTGGAACCACCGCCTCCCCGCGTCATCCCGCCCCTCCTTCCGGGTCATCCTGCCTCTCTTTTCACGGTCATCCTGAGCGTAGCGAAGGATCCCACAATACGAAGTCCGTCCCTTGGCACCTCTCTCTCCCGCGTCATCCTGAGCCGCCGCCGTAGGCGGCGTGTCGAAGGATCCCCTCAAACGCAGTCCATATTTCTTGCCCGCCCCCTTTTCAAGGGGGCGGGGTAGGGGTGGGGGTTGCCTCCCCTTCTCTCCCGCGTCATCCTGAGCCGCCGCCGTAGGCGGCGTGTCGAAGGATCCCCTCAAACGCAGTCCAAAAAAAGCTCCTCCTTGGGGAGGAGCTGTCACCGCAGGTGACTGAGGAGGGGAATATGGGGGCACCCCTCTTCAATCATAAAAGGAGAAAGCGGCTGCTTTCTCCTTTTGGGGTATCAGGGTATTTACTCATTTAGGTATCTGCTCATTTGATTATCTGACTTTTCCTCCATCTCAACCAATCTCTTCTTTCCCTTACCACTCAGGGGGAAGGTCTGAATGGATGAGCCGATCGATGTCACATTGCTTCTCGATCCGTCCTAACTGTCCCGTCAGCCTGTAACTGTAAACAGCATCATTCCCGACAATCACATGATCGAGAAATCTCACATTGTTCAACGCACAAATCAGATGAATCCTCTTCGTAAAGTCATTATCCATCTCAGACGGAAGACAAGAAGCATTCGGATGATTATGTGCCACCGCAAACCCGCTCGGTTTGTTCTCCGCAAG